>JBGMRC010000001.1:0-3756 GCA_048061075.1 bacterium
TGCCATCCTTTCTTCACCGGCAAGCAGAAGCTGGTGGATTCTGCCGGCAAGGTGGAGAGGTTCAAGAGACGCTACGGGCAGATATGAGGGACCGTGGTCTCCCGGGTTGTCCTTCTCTCGCACACCTCTGATCCAGAAGAAGCCGTAGCTTGGGCTGTCAGGCTTTACCGCTCTCTCCCAGAAACCACAGATATTAGCCGCTTACCTGAGAGCGGGGCGCTCTCCTACCAAAGGTAGTCTCTTTGGGCCATCATTCCGTTTGGACATATGTAGAAAAAACAGTTAAAAGTTGAAAGTTGAAAGTTTAAGGTTGGAGATTATAAGTCCTGAAGTGAATTTACTTTTCAACTTTTAACATTCAACTTTCAACTTTTAACTTTTAACTAACAACATGGAGTTCCAGGATTGAAAAAACATTTACACAAAATAGGGGGTCAAGCGGTTATCGAGGGTGTCATGATGAGGGCCCCCCGGGTCATGACTGTTGCCGTAAGGCGGCCCTCCGGCGAGATCGTGGTCAAGGCTGACAGACTGCGTCTGTTGTCGGACAGGTATCCTTTTCTGAAGCTGCCATTTTTCAGGGGGACGGTTTCACTTTTCGGCACCATGATATTGGGGATCCGAGCGCTGAATTACAGCGCGCAACAGGCCCTTGATGAAGACGAGGGAGAGATCGGTCCCTGGGCCATGGCAGGCACAGTCGTGCTTGCTTTCGGACTGGCGGTATTTCTTTTTCTTCTCCTGCCGCTCTGGGTGACTCGATGGCTCGAGGGCCATTATCTATGGGTCTCCGGAAAGTGGGGATTTAATCTGGTTGACGGCCTGCTGCGGTTGCTGGTGTTTTTCCTCTACCTCTTTGCGATCACCCTTGCGAAAGACGTGAGGCGCATTTTCCAGTACCATGGCGCGGAGCACAAGACGATCTACGCACTGGAGTCGGGGGAGGAACTGACCATCAGCAGTGCGAGGAAATATTCTCCCCAGCACCCGCGGTGCGGTACGAGCTTTCTTCTGATCGTCATGGT
Organism: bacterium; assembly: GCA_048061075.1. Classification (GTDB taxonomy): domain Bacteria; phylum BMS3Abin14; class BMS3Abin14; order BMS3Abin14; family BMS3Abin14; genus SZUA-178. The sequence goes on from JBGMRC010000001.1 coordinate 1,026, forward strand.
GCTTGCGATCCTGGTATTTGCCCAGATACCACAGGTCTGGCCATTATGGGCCAAAGCCCTTTCACGGATCGTGCTGATTCCTCTTATAGCGGGTGCGTCTTACGAGCTGATGAAACTGGGAGACCGATACAGGGACAAGGGTCCCTTAAGGATTTTTCTGATGCCAGGGCTTTTCCTCCAGCGGCTGACCACGCGTGAGCCTACTGATGACCAGATAGAAGTAGCCCTTGCAGCGCTTAAAGAGGTTCTCGCGTTGGATGGAGGTGGCGGAAAATGAACTGGTGGATAGGATCCCTCGCTCAGGTCGAGGAAAAGTATGAGAATCTGGCCCGAATGCTGGGAGATCCCGAGGTCATTTCGGACACGAACAAACTTCGCAGATATTCGAAAGAGCACTCTGACCTGACCCCTGTGATCGAGGCATATCGAGAATACATCTCCTTGAAGGATCAGCTTGAAGAGGTCGAGGAGATGATCCGGGAGGAGAAGGACACTGACCTGGTAAATTTGGCCAAAGATGAAAAAGGCGGTTTGACAAAGAGAATGGATGAGCTGGAAGACAACCTCAAGATGCTCCTTCTGCCAGTGGATCCCAAGGACGAGAGGAACGTCCTGCTGGAGATCAGGGCAGGCACGGGCGGTGATGAAGCCTCGCTGTTTGTCGCTGATCTTGCCAGGATGTACAACCGTTTTGCCGAGAGGCGTAACTGGAAGATAGAAGTCCTGAATTCGAGCCCGACAGAACTGGGCGGCTTCCGAGAGATCGTTCTTCTGCTGAAGGGACAGAAAGTATACAGTCTGCTCAAGTACGAAGGGGGGATCCACAGGGTTCAGAGGGTGCCTGAGACTGAATCCTCGGGAAGGATCCACACATCCGCGGTAAGCGTGGTGGTAATGCCTGAGGCAGAGGAGGTTGAAGTACAAATAATTCCGGAGGATGTCAGGGTGGATGTCTTCAGGGCCTCAGGGTGCGGTGGCCAGCATGTAAACACCACCGATTCTGCAGTGAGGTTGACCCATGTCCCCACAGGAATAGTCGTTTCATGCCAGGATGAGAAATCCCAGCACAAGAACAAATCAAAGGCGATGAAGATCCTCCAGGCAAGGCTGCTTGCCAAGAAGGAAGAGGAACGACGCGCAGAAGTTGACGGGGTGAGGAGAAGCATGGTGGGCTCAGGTGATCGGAGCGAGAGGATCAGAACATATAATTTCCCCCAGGCAAGAGTATCCGACCACAGGATCAACCTGACTCTGTACAAACTCGAAGCTGTAATGGACGGTGACCTTGATGAAATAACGCAGGCACTAATGGCATCTGACCAGGCAGAGCAGCTCAGGTCAATGGAGGTTGCCTGACAAGTGGTCACAGAATCCGGTTTGCCGGCAAGGGAAGCGTTTCGCTGGGGGATAAGGGCCATGAAGGAAGCGGGAATACAGGATCCCACCCTCGATGCAGCGGTCCTCCTCGGACATGTTTGCGGCAAGGGGCCAGGAGAGATCCTGATCGCGGGCAAATCCACACTCCGTCCCGAAGAGGCGGAGCTTTATGTGGATCTGATCGGGCGACGGTGCAATAGAGAACCGGTCAGCATTATCCTTGGATGCAAGGAGTTCTATTCCATGGATATGGTGGTTAACAGGGATGTTCTCACTCCAAGGCCGGAGACCGAAGTCCTTGTCAGGGAGGCGGACTCCTTTCTCAAAAGCTGTGGGCAAAACCCGCTAGTTGCCGACCTGGGCACAGGGTCCGGCGCTGTAGCTGTTACCCTGGCGGTGCTGAATGAATCCGCAATGTTCGTGGCGGTCGATATAAACCGCAGATCTGTGGAGGTAGCCCGGGAAAACGCGAGAAATCACAAGGTAGATGACCGGATAATCTTTATTGTGTCCGACATGGCGTGCGCTATTGAAGGCGGAAAGTTCGACATGGTAGTTTCCAATCCGCCCTACATTCCCATGGATGATTACGGTGCCCTTCCTCCTGAAGTAAGAACCGCGGAGCCTGTTCATGCTCTGATGGCGGGGCCCCTGGGAACCGAGTTTCACCACGTTATTATCGATCAGGGTGTGGAAATGCTTCGTACCGGTGGAGTTTTGATGGTTGAGGTGGGGTTCGGCCAGCATCTGGAAGTGGCAGAGCTTTTTGATCTGTACGGTTATCGTGATGTTGAAATTGTGCCGGACCTTGCCGGCATACAGAGGGTAGTTAAGGGGACGCTCCGGGATGTCTGAAAGGATAATCATCGAGGGAGGAATGCCTGTAAGGGGTGAAGTGCAGGCCAGCGGGGCCAAAAACGCCGCCCTGCCCCTGATGGCAGCCTCGCTGCTGGCGCCTGGAGAGCTGGTTCTTGAGAACATACCCGACCTTGTGGATGTAAAGACCATGATCGGACTCCTGGAACATCTCGGTGTCAGGTGCGAGAAGGAACAAGGGCTTACCCTGGATTCCTCACAAGCAGATGGCTGGGAAGCCCCATATGAGCTTGTAAAAACGATGAGGGCTTCAGTTCTTGTTCTGGGTCCACTTCTTGCCCGCTTCGGCAGGGCAAAGGTTTCCCAGCCAGGGGGTTGTGCGATAGGTGCCCGCCCGATTAACAGACACCTTGACGGACTGGAGGCCATGGGTGCTTCCGTGACGCTGGATCACGGCTATGTTGTTGTGGAATCGGACGGCCTGGTGGGTGCCGAGGTTGTCTTTGAGGCCCCCACAGTAACCGGGACTGAGAACCTG
>JBGMRC010000001.1:3856-27824 GCA_048061075.1 bacterium
GGTGGGTGCCGAGGTTGTCTTTGAGGCCCCCACAGTAACCGGGACTGAGAACCTGTTGATGGCCGCGGTTCTTGCTGATGGCACTACAAGCCTGATCAATGCCGCCAGGGAACCGGAGGTTATTGATCTTGCAGAGGCCCTTAATAAAATGGGAGCAAGGATCTCCGGGGCCGGGACTGGGATCATCACCATCGAGGGAACTACTTCACTTTTGCCTGTTAATTACAGGGTGATGCCGGACAGGATAGAAACGGGAACATATCTCATCGCCGCAGGCGTGACAGGTGGTGACGTGACGGTGAATAGATGTGCACCGTCACACCTTAGGGCACTCATCGAGAGGCTGGAAAAGGCCAATGTCAGGATCGAGGAAGGTGAGGATTGGCTGAGAGCGGTAGGCGATAATCCCGTGGGTGCTGTGGATGTGAGGACAGACCCGTACCCGGGATTTCCAACTGATATGCAGGCCCAGTTCATGGTCTTAATGACCCTTTCAGAAGGACTCTGTACGATAACGGAATCTATCTTCGAGCAGCGTTTCATGCATGTGCCGGAGCTTTGTAGAATGGGGGCGGATATCACCCTTTCTGAAAGAAGGGCGGTGATCAGGGGTGTCCCGAAGCTTTCCGGCGCCCAGGTTATGGCTACTGACCTGAGGGCCAGCGCATCCCTTGTCCTGGCCGGGCTTGCAGCCGGTGATGGTGTGACGGAGATATCAAGGACATATCACCTGGACCGAGGGTACGAGTCAATGGTGGAAAAATTTTCATCCCTGGGAGCGCGGATATGGAGGACCAGTGGATAAGAATGCGGTAACAATAGCCGTACCAAAAGGAAGGCTTTTTGAAGACTGCATGGATCTTTTCAGGCGCATGGGTGTACCTGTTGCCGAAGGTGTGGATACTACCCGAAAGCTGGTTTTCCTCAGCATGGACGGCTCGATACGATTTCTGGTTGTGCGCGACAAGGATGTGCCTGCTTACGTGGAATATGGCGCTGCCGATATGGGGATCGTCGGCAAGGATGTGCTTATGGAGGCGGGAGGTGACCTCCTTGAGCCCATCGATCTCGGCTTCGGTTTCTGCAGGATAGTTGTAGCTGAGCCGGCTTCGGGCAAGAAGGAAAATCCGACGGGTTGGGGCCAGGCAAGGGTGGCGACAAAATATCCTAATATATCCGCTGCCTATTTTTCCGCCAGGGGTGAGCAGGTGGAGATAATTCCTCTGTATGGTTCTATTGAGCTTGCTCCTTCCGTGGGCCTTGCTGAAAGGATCGTCGATCTTGTTTCAACTGGTGAGACGCTAAAACAGAACAATCTGATTGAGTCTGACGAGATCATGCAGATTACCGCAAAGCTTGTTGTGAACAGGGCAAGCCTGAAGGTCAGATCTGAAAGAATAGAACCCCTTATCGAAGCCATTGAAAATGCTGCTGGTGTAAGATCATGAAGAAAGTCAACTACCGGGACCAGAGATACGCTACAGACATAGAACTCCTGGAAAACAGGGGCGAGGCAGTCTCGGAAGACATAATGGAGAGGGTTTCCAGCATCGTCGAGGATGTGAGGAACCGCGGTGATGAAGCCCTTTTTGAGTACACCTTGCGTTACGATGATGTGGACCTTGCCGAGGTGGGTGTAGAGATATCATCGGACATCGTGGAAAAAGCCCTGGAAGATCTGCCCGAAGATGACAGAGAGCTTATTGAAGAAGCTGCCGGGTCCATTGAGGAGTTTCACTCCCGGCAGCTGGAAACAAGTTGGACCTATGAGGCCGGCTCGGGTATTGAGCTTGGCCAGAAGATCACTCCTGTTGAAAGGGCAGGCATCTATGTTCCGGGTGGAACAGCCGCATATCCGTCATCGGTCCTCATGAATGCCGTGCCGGCGAAGGTTGCGGGGGTCGGGGAGATCGTGATGGCAGTTCCGACTCCGAAGGGGGAACTGGCAGATGCGGTACTGGCTTCAGCCCGGATAGCAGGCGTCGACAGGGTCTTCAGGATTGGTGGAGCCCAGGCTGTGGCAGCCCTGGCCTACGGTACGGAAACCGTTCCGAAAGTAGACAAGATAGTAGGGCCGGGCAATATCTATGTGGCAATGGCCAAGAAAATTGTTTTCGGGGCTGTTGACATCGATATGATAGCCGGACCCAGTGAGATCCTTGTCCTGGCAGACGGGGATGCGGACCCTGTGCTGGCCGCAGCCGATCTCCTGTCTCAAGCCGAACACGATCCTCTTGCATATCCGATACTTGTAACGGACGACGCGGGGATTATGGAAGCCGTTGAAGCTGAAATAAAAAGACAGTTATCTCTTCTCCCTAGAAGGAAAATCGCCGAAGAGTCCATCCGGGAGAGGGGCTGCCTGATACTGGTTCCGGACATGGATGAAGGTGCCAGGGTGGCGAACACTGTCGCGCCGGAGCACCTGGAACTTCTGGTGAAGGACCCGGATGCCGTCCTGAAAAATATAAAAAGCGCAGGGGCTGTTTTCCTGGGCAGCTTCTCCCCGGAAGCCCTGGGAGATTACATGGCAGGACCTAACCACGTACTGCCCACAGGAGGAACCGCGCGCTTCTCCTCTCCGCTGGGTGTCTACGATTTCATCAAGCGGAGCAGCCTGATCAGGTACGATGAGCAGGCGCTGGCCCTCAGGGCCGAGAAGGTAGCTCGCTTTGCCAGGATGGAGGGGTTCGAAGCCCACGCAAGAGCTGTTGAGTTGAGGTTCAGGGATAAAAAAGTTGAAGGTTGAAAGTTGAATGTTTAAGGTGGATGGATTTTTACGACCATATCAAAGTTAAAGAAGGAGATTAGCCGATGAGACGAGGAAAGATCCACAGGGAAACGAAGGAAACCGTGATCGATCTGGCAATCCGTCTGGACGGTTCCGGAAAATCCAATATTGATACAGGCATCTCTTTTCTGGATCACATGCTTGAGCTGTTTGCCCGCCACGGGCTTTTTGACCTGGAGGTGAAGGCTGTTGGAGATCTCGAAGTGGATGCACATCATACTGTCGAAGATATCGGCATTTGCCTGGGCGCTGCCTTGAAGAAGGCCCTGGGTGATCTGGCTGGAATAAGGCGTTATGGCTGGGCGATCCTTCCTATGGACGATGCCCTGGCCACCGTATCCCTGGACCTCGGTGGGCGTCCTTATCTGGCTTTCTCCATGCCGACCCTGGGCGGTGAAATGGGAGGTTTTTCCATGGAGCTTCTGCCGGAGTTCTTCCAGGCGTTCTGCAATAACGCTGAGGCCAACATCCACATAAGGGTGGATGCCGGTAGAAACCGGCACCATGTAGCTGAAGCGATCTTCAAGGCCTTTTCCAAGGCCCTTGATCAGGCGGTCGCGATCGATCCGCGTGTAGAGGGAATACCGTCAACAAAAGGTAACATAGGGGATAAATGAAAACCGATAACAATGGGCCATCCGTAGCGGTGATCGACTACGGAATGGGTAACCTGAGAAGTGTCCAGAAAGGCCTGGAGAAAGTGGGATGCAGCGTGATCGTCTCCAGCGATCCTTCAGTGATAGCCTCGTCCGATGGTATTGTGCTCCCGGGTGTGGGTGCCTTCAGGGATTGTATGTCCAACCTGACCCAGGCCAAGCTGGCTGATACTGTGCAGGATGCTGTTCGGGAGGGCAAGCCGTTCCTGGGCATATGCCTTGGAATGCAGATCCTCATGTCCATTAGCGAAGAGTTCGGACTGCACCAGGGGCTGGACCTTGTACCTGGGCGCGTGGTGAAGTTTCCGCTGAACCGCGACCTCAAGGTGCCGCACATGGGATGGAACAAGGTCTACAGCGCAGGGCCCAATCCGTTCATGAAGGGAATTCCGGACGGCTCTTTCTTCTATTTTGTCCACTCTTACTACGCGGAGCCGGAATCAGAAGACATGGTCGCCACATGGACCGACTATGGCCTGAGATTCTGTTCCTCCATAAGCACAGGGAACCTCTTTGCGTGCCAGTTCCACCCCGAAAAAAGCCAGCGGTGGGGACTCAAGCTGCTGGAGAATTTCGGGGAGATCGTAGCTGAATATCAGGAGAAGAGCTGAATGCTTGTAATACCCGCCATAGACATCAAGAGCGGAAAATGTGTCCGGCTTTACCAGGGGGAAATGGATAGCGCCAAGGTTTACTCTGATTCTCCTGAAGAAATAGCCATAAGATGGAAAAATGGAGGAGCAAAGCTGATCCATGTAGTGGACCTGGATGGCGCCGTCGCGGGGGAACCCAGGAACCTGGGGTCGATAGCAAGGATCCTGGAAACCGTTGATACACCCATCGAGCTGGGCGGCGGAATCAGGTCTAAGGAAGTAGTTGAAGATTATCTCCAGCTTGGGGTCTCATGTGTGATCATTGGAACATCTGCCTGTAAGGATCCTGAGATGACAAGCCGGCTCTGTGAGGAGTTCCCCGGGCGGATCGCTGTGGGGATCGATGCGAAGGGCGGTTTTGTGGCTGTCCAGGGATGGCAGGAGGTTACTGAAAAGAGGGCTGTTGACCTTGCCGTACATCTGCAGGACGTAGGGGTGAGCTATATTATCTACACGGACATAGCCCGTGATGGCGCATTGTCGGGACCCAATCTCGAGGCCACTGCCGAGCTGGCCCGGGAAATAAACATCCCGGTTGTGCTATCTGGTGGTATGCACAGCCACGAAGACATCAGGAAGGTCGCTGCCCTGGAAGATGACGGGGTAAAAGGTGTGATCCTGGGTCGATCCCTGTATGAGGGAACAATTGACCTTGCCAAAGCCATCGAAGATGTGCAGAAAGAGAATGACGCCCTATGACCCTGAACGGGGACAGCCTGGCCAAGAGGATAATCCCCTGTCTGGATGTGACTGAGGGAAGGGTCGTGAAGGGGGTGCAGTTTGTCAACCTCGTTGATGCGGGGGATCCCGTAGAAGTTGCCGCAGCATACGATGTGCAGGGTGCGGACGAAGTTACCTTCCTGGATATCACCGCCACTTCGGATCGCAGGGAAATACTCCTGGATGTGGTTAAAAGAACGGCTGAAACCGTCTTCATGCCCCTGACTGTCGGCGGCGGTGTGCGCAATCTCGAAAACATCCGTGGATTGCTCAAAGCTGGCGCCGACAAGGTGAGCATCAATACAGCGGCAGTGTTCCGGCCTGAATTTGTTCGCGAGGCTTCATTGAGGTTCGGCTCCCAGTGTATAGTCGTCGCAATAGACGCAAAGAGGGTGGAAGGACCCGGGGAAAAGCTGTTCTGGGAAGTCTACACCCATGGAGGAAGGGAGCCGACCGGAATAGACGCAGTGCAATGGGCTGCCAGAATGGAGGAATATGGTGCGGGGGAGATACTGCTGACCAGCATGGACAGAGACGGCACCAAGGACGGCTACGATATAGAGCTGACACGTACGATCTCGGATAAAATAATTATTCCTGTGATCGCCTCCGGCGGAGCTGGTACGCTCCAGCACCTGTACGAAGGGCTGACAAGTGGCGGTGCCAGCGCTGTTCTTGCGGCATCTATCTTCCACTTCAAGGAGTTCACCGTTGCGGAGGCTAAGGAGTACCTGCAGTCCAGGGGTGTAACTGTCCGCCTGTGACGAAAAGGAGATCAAATTGTCTGTTGACCTCTCAGAATTGAAGTTCGACTCTGACGGGCTGATACCTGTGATCGTACAGGATCACAGCGGCTCGGATGTCCTTATGATGGCTTATATGAATATTGAGGCCCTCCGGTTGACTCTGGAAACCGGCTTTGTCCATTTTTTCTCCCGCAGCAGGCGGAAGATCTGGAAAAAGGGGGAATCTTCAGGGCATATTCAATCCGTTAAGGAAGTCCTCTACGACTGTGACGCAGATACCCTTCTTGTAAAAGTCGACCAGAAGATAGCTGCCTGCCATACTGGCCGATACTCGTGTTTCTATCGCGTCCTGGGTACGGCTGGTGCCAGTGACAGGGAAAGGGGCGAGGTTCTCTTTGATCCTGACGATGTTTACAAAGGTGCCAGGACAAAGGAGATACTTGACCGGTTGTATGGTGTGATCATTGACAGGAAGACAACCCCTAAGGACAATTCATATACTTCGCAACTCCTGGTCGGAGGAACAGAGGTAATGGGAAAGAAAATCCTGGAGGAGGGGTTTGAGTTCATAACCGCCGCGGAATCCAATAAGCGGGAAAGCGTCATAAAAGAGGCAGCAGACCTCCTTTATCATATCTGGGTAGTGTTGGGCTGGACGTCAGTTAATCCTGACGAGGTGTTGAATGAACTGGCAAGTCGTTTTGGACGTTCCGGGCTCGAGGAAAAAGCATCACGGGATGAAAGGAGTTAGGTCATGTCGGATTGCATCTTCTGTAAAATAATCGAGGGTGAAATACCGTCTGAAAAAGTCTACGAAGACGAAGAGATAGTAGCCTTCGAAGACATCGATCCAAGGGCGCCCGTTCACGTCCTTATCGTTCCGAGAGAGCACATACCAACACTGAACGACACAGAGCCTGTGCAGGACGGTCTCCTTGGCAGGATGGTGCTTGTTGGGATGCGGATCGCCAGGGAAAATGATGTAGCCGACTCCGGCTACAGGCTTCTGATCAACTGCAACAAGGATGGTGGTCAGGAAGTGTTTCACCTGCACCTGCATATGATAGGCGGGAGAAATTTAGGGCCCATGGTGCAAAAGGCTTGAAAAAATAGGATAATTTATATACACTGCAGTATTTGGTAAAGTATATCCCATTATGGGAAGGAGGGTTGTTAATGCCGGGTGTAAGGGTTAGAGATAATGAAAGCTTCGAGGGAGCCCTTCGCCGTTTCAAGAAGCAGTGCGAAAAATCGGGGATCCTTTCAGAGATTCGTAGACGTGAATATTACGAGAAGCCCAGTGTTCAGAAGAAACGGAAGATGATAGCGGCTCGCAAAAAGATGGCCAAACTGGCAAAAGGGCGGGTGCGCTGATTTGACAATTCGGAAGAGAATTCAAGAGGACCTTAAGAATTCCATGAAGGCGAAGGACGGGGACAGGGTTTCCGTCCTTCGCCTCGTCCTTGCCGCGGTAAAAAACCGGGAGATCGAGCTTAAGTCGGAACTTGACGATGAGCAGATCCTTGCTGAGATTACATCTGCTGCCAAGAGAAGGAAAGAAAGCATCGAGGCTTTTAAAGAGGGCGGCAGGGAGGACCTGGTACTCAAGGAGGGAAAGGAACTTGCTATCCTGGAGGAATATCTCCCTGCGCAACTTTCGCCTGAAGAACTGAAAAGCTTGATACAGGAAGCCATCGAATCGACAGGGGCATCCTCTCCGGGGGATATGGGCAAAGTTATGAAGGAGATAATGCCTAGGGTGCAGGGGAAAGCTGACGGAAAAGTGGTGAATCAGAAAGTTAAGGAGATTCTTTCCTCCTGAACTACCGCTCAAGCATTTGGAACGTACTCAACCGGACTATTACACTCATATTCTCTTCCCTCGCCATGCGGCGACATGAATAAACATGCCCTGACAGTATTGGAATACGATGAACTACTCCGGCACCTGTCGGACTACGCCCAGTCACGACCCGGAAAGAATGCGGTTCGCGAACTGGTGCCCGGTACGGAGAGGGAGGTGGTTGCATCAGAGCTTGCCTTGACACAGGAAGCTCTAATGATCCTTGTGGATAAGGCCCCGGATCTGCATTTGGTGGAGGATACTTCAGCGATAACGGAGAGGTTAAAAGTCCAGGGAACCGTACTCGACCCTCTGGATATACTTCGGCTGCTGTCTGTGCAGAAAGGTGTAAGGGCGGCAAGGGAAACAGTCAGGGACAGGCAGGATGAGCTGCCGGGGCTGGCCTCCATGATCGGTGAGATGGATAGTTTCGGTGAGTGGGAAGCCTGGGTGGAGAGGTCTATCGACGGATCCGGGGACATTCTCGATTCAGCCAGTCCGGAACTTTCCTCAGTCAGGAGAAAATTGAAATCGGCCCGCTCCTCCGCATTGGCCAGACTCGAAGAGTTTGCTTCCAAGCCCGGTGTGCGGAAGGTTCTCAGAGAGGACTATATAACCCAGAGGAACGACCGATATGTTGTACCTGTAAAACCTGAATATAACAGGTTTTTTTCAGGTGTTGTCCAGGACACTTCCCAGAGCGGGCAGACGCTTTTCGTAGAGCCCCTGTTCGCAGTGGAGCTGAATAACAGACTTGCGGAGCTTAAGGGCAAAGAAGAAGAAGAGATAAGAAAAATCCTTGCCAGGATGAGCAAACAGGCCAGGCTCTATAGAACTGAGATGAAAAAAAACCTGGCTCTTCTTGCCAGGTTTGATCTGATCCTGTCGAAGGGCCGGATGGGCTTCGGAATGGACGGGATCATACCAGAGCTTAATGACTCTTCAGCCGCCCTGTCTCAGGCAAGACATCCCCTCCTGTTGATGATGATCGGGAGTGGCTGCGTGCCCATCGACATTCAGATAGGCGATGGAATCAACACACTGGTTGTCACAGGTCCTAATACAGGAGGCAAGACTGTTGCCTTGAAAACGCTGGGGCTTCTGACATTAATGGTTCAGTCGGGAATCCCCGTGCCTGTTGCGGACGGGAGCCGGTTCAGGGTGTTTAAAAAGATCTTTGCGGATATCGGAGACGAGCAGAGTCTTGCCCAGAGTCTGAGTACGTTCTCATCCCATATGTCGATCATATCAGGGATATTATCAGAGGCTGACGAAAACACCCTGGTTCTGCTCGATGAGCTGGGTGCTGGCACAGACCCTCAGGAGGGGTCTGCGCTGGGAATCGCCCTAATGAGATACCTCAGCCAGAAAAATACATGTACTGTTGTGACTACACATCATAATCTCCTCAAGGAATTCGCTTACAGGGCGCCGTATGCAGAGAATGCCTCAGTCGTTTTCGACCCTGAAACCCTTAAACCGGCATTCCTGCTGAGAATGGGTACGCCAGGGAGAAGCCACGCCCTTGAAATAGCAGGCAGGCTGGGAATAGATGACGAAGTGATAGAAAAAGCGCGGCAGGTAATGGGGTCCGGCAATGTACAGGTGGATGAACTCCTTGGCAGGTTGAGCAAGGAGGTTGAAAAAGAGTCCCAGGCCAGAAAGCGGGCCGAAGATGTCAGGGATGAGGCAAAAAAAGAACGTGAACGTTTCCATGCAAAGCAGGAAAGACATCGCGAAGAGATAGAGAACACAAGATTAAAAGCTCGAAGGGAGGCGAAGTCTCTTGTAAGGCATTTAAACGAGCGGGGCAAAGCACTCCTTAAGGAACTGAAAGAAACAGGACCGGTATTCCGGGCCCGGTTTACAGGAGAGCTTTCAGATCTGGAAAAAGAGGTGGACAGGGTAATTCCTCCGCCTCCCCCCAAGACCGGCAGAGGAGGGCCTGTAAGAGAGGGAGACAGGGTCCTGGTGGTTCCCATTGATGCGGAGGGTACGGTCACGTCCGTCATGTCCCAGGGGAAGGATGCAGAGGTGCAGTCCGGCGGGATCAGGATGAAGGTACCGGTTTCCGACCTGACTCTCCTCGCGGATTCGGCCGATATCAGCCCAGACGAACGGGCGGCGCCCGGGATAGGCTACACGGGGGCTTCTGAAGTTCTGAGCGAGTTAAACCTCCTTGGTTTTACCGTTCACGAAGCCCTTGGGGCAGTTGATATGGTGCTGGACAGGCTCATTCCGGGGCCCGGAAGAACGCTGAGGATCATTCACGGAAAGGGAACCGGGAGGCTCAGGGAAGCTATTGCCGAATCCCTTAATAAGGACCCCAGAGTAGTCTCAAGCCGGCCAGGTGAAGCTGAAGAAGGCGGAGCCGGTGTAACAGTGGTCCAGGTCGGGGAGTAGAACTTTTGCGTTGGGACGAAGACACTATACAGAGTGTGAAGGATGCCAACGACGTCGTGGAATTCGTATCTCAGCACCTGCCGCTAAAAAAATCGGGTTCCAACTTCAAGGCTCTGTGCCCGTTTCACCAGGAAAAGACCCCTTCCTTTATGGTCAATCCGGCTCGGCAGATCTTTCACTGCTTTGGGTGTAGCACCGGCGGGGATGTCATAAGGTTTGTGATGTTGTACGAAGGACTCCCCTTTATAGAGGCAGTAACAAAGCTGGCGGGCAGAGCCGGGATAGAACTGCCAAGTACAGGCACAGGGGAACGCCCCGACCGGGAGGAAAAAGATCAGCTATACAGAGCAAACAGGATCGCGGCTGGTTTTTTCAATGACATGCTTATGAAAGACAGAGTGGGGGAACAGGCCAGAAATTATCTTGGATCCAGGGGTATCCACTCTGAGGCGTGTAGAACCTACGGGATCGGTTACGCACTTGATGAATGGAGAACGTTGGCCCCGCTCCTTAAGAAAGAAGGTCTGAGCCTCAAGGTATCGGTGGGGTCTGGCCTTCTGGTGCAGAGCGGGGACAAGGATCCCTATGACCGTTTCCGAAACAGAATAATGTTCCCCATTAGAGATCTTTCAGGAAGAGTACTGGGATTCGGAGGCAGGGTTCTCGATGAGACTCTTCCCAAGTATGTCAATACTCCCGAAACAACAATCTATCACAAAGGTGATTCCCTCTTCGGAATAGATATCGCTGCTCCCTATATAAGGGAAGCTGAGGAGGTACTCCTGGTTGAAGGATATCTGGACGTCATAGCCCTTCACCAGACAGGAATGGGAAATGTGGTTGGAGTTTTGGGAACCGCGCTTACCCAACAGCAGGCCAGGAGGATTCGCCGCCTGACAACTAATTGTGTCCTTCTGTTCGACGGTGATGAAGCCGGCAGAAAGGCTGTCATGCGCAGCGGGAAGATCCTCCTGGAGGAGGGATTTCGTTGCAGAGTTGCTCCTTTAGAGCCCGGAGAGGATCCTGACAGCTATCTTCAAAAAAAGGGTTCGGAAGACCTGCTGGAGAAAACGGCACAAGCTCTGCCCATTGTTTCGTTTGTCCTGAAGGACGCTAAAGAGCAGTTCGGAGAGGAAGGTGTCGGCGATCGACTCAAGGTTCTTGATGCAATTGTCCCGTATTTAGCTAAAATTAAAGATAGAGTCGTTCTGGGCTTATATCTAAAGGAGATTGGAGACGAACTCAGGATCGAACAGGGTGACCTGAGGGCAAGACTGACGTCCGTAAAGTCACGAGATCAAAGGCGCCTGAAACATGAACAGGAGCCAGGGCCGAGGCTTCATCGCAGAGAGGAACTCCTTGTGCATATCATGGTCCGGGATCCTGTTGCTGCTCAAAAGGTGAAAGAGCAGATTTCTCCTGATGATCTGGGAAGTCCAGAACTGTCAAAAATAGTTGAAAAGATTTTTTCCGGTGTTACATTCGATAATCTGATCAGCAGCATTGATGATCGAATGAAAGATCTGATTTCAGGGTGGGCACTGGAAGATCCGGTAGAGGGAACTGACAGGGCTCTTGATGACTGCCTCAGTTGGTTCGCGAAAAGAAAGCTGGAAAACAGTATCCAGGAAACGAAAGTGAAGCTCCAGGAGGCTGAAAAAAAAGGCGACGAAAAGGAATTCGGGAAACTTACAAGAAAATGGCAAGAGCTTATAAAACTCATGCGGGAGCAGAAAAAAACCGGAGCGCCGACAGAAGATAACGGGCCTGCAACTTCACCAGGAGGAGAAGCTTTAGAATGAAGGAAAACGTAAGCAAAGAGGAGATTAAAAATCTCATATCCAAAGGACAGAAGAAAGGGTACCTCACCTACGATGAGGTAAACAAAGCTCTGCCTGAGAAGCTGATCTCATCCGCTCAACTCGATGAGGTTATGGCTATCTTTGGCGACATGAAGATCAGAATAGTAGACTCGGACCAGAGGATACAGGTCCAGGATAAAACTGCAGACCTGCCTGAAAACAGGCTCAAGGAGAGCAAGGTCGTCTCCATAAAAAAGGAGAAAAAGGCAGTCCGGGTAACTACAATGGCTGGCCGTACCGATGACCCTGTCAGGCTGTACCTGAAGGAGATGGGACAGATAAACCTCCTGACAAGGGAGGGGGAGGTTGAGATCGCCAAGCGGATAGAGGCAGGAGAAAAAGATGTTCTGGAGACGGTAGCAACTAATCCTATCTGCATTGAGGAGTTAATAGTTCTGGGCCAACGCCTGAAGATCGGCCAGGCCAAGTTCAAAGAAACATTTTCAAGCCAGGAAAACAACCTCGAGGATGAGAACGACGAGGAGGACAAGAACAACGGGGAGGACAAGAACAACGAGCTTGAGGAAAACGGTGTCCAGGAGGATGGTGCCGCGCAGATTCTCCCGGAGGATCCGGAGATAATAAGAGCCAGGGAAGAAGAAGCCCTTAAGGAAGTACTCAAGGTATTCAGGCGCCTTGAAAAAAGAAAACTTCGCTTGGACGAGATGGACCTGATGCTTAATAATGTATCCGGAAAAAAGGCAACCGAACTCCTGAAGAAAAGAAAACGGGTCGCACGAGACGTTGCAAGGGATATAGAAAACTTTAGCCTCAACAGCCGGCAGATAGCCCGTCTGTCAATGAAGGTGACGGCAGTAAGGGACAAGATACGAAGGGAAAGGAACAGGATAAACAGCATACAGCGAAGGACCGGAATGACCGAATGGCGGATGACGGTTATGCTTCGAAGGGCACGAAATGGCGAGGAAAAAGAAGTGGCAAAGGAAGCAGGGATACCCATCGTGCAGATAGAAGAATACCGCCGCCAGATGAGGGAGTGCAAGAAGAGGCTAAAGAGCATCGAGCAGGACACACGAATGTCCTCTGATAAGATAATGGATGATGGGGAGAAGATTCGCATCGCGGAAGCTCGCGCCCGGGATGCGAAGCAGGAACTTGTGGAGGCAAACCTGAGGTTGGTGGTTAGCATCGCCAAGAAATACACCAACCGGGGACTTCAGTTCCTCGACCTGATACAGGAGGGGAATATCGGACTTATGAAAGCGGTTGACAAGTTCGAATACAGAAGGGGCTACAAATTCTCTACCTACGCAACGTGGTGGATACGTCAGGCCATAACGAGGGCCATTGCCGACCAGGCGCGCACCATCAGAATACCGGTTCATATGATAGAAACCATTAACAAACTGATACGCACATCGAGGCAGCTGGTTCAGGAACTGGGTAGAGAGCCCATGCCTGAGGAAATAGCAGAGAGGATGGAACTGCCGCTCGAGAAAGTCAGAAAGGTGCTGAAGATAGCCAAGGAACCCATTTCTCTGGAGACCCCCATTGGTGAGGAGGAAGACAGCCACCTCGGCGACTTTATTGAGGACAAGAAAGTTATCTCTCCCGGAGATGCTGTTGTTCAGGGCAACCTCAGGGAGCAGGTCAGAGGCATACTCAAGACCCTGACCCCAAGAGAGGAAAAGGTCCTCAAAATGCGGTTTGGTATAGATGAAAGAACTGACCACACCCTGGAAGAAGTGGGACAGAACTTCTCAGTTACGCGGGAAAGGATCAGGCAGATAGAAGCAAAGGCTCTGAGGAAGCTCAGGCATCCGAGCCGCTGCAAAAGGCTTAAGCCTTTCTACGAAGATTGATAAGTGATAAAGGTTCATCTCCAAATTAGCAGGCGGGATTTAGGTAATTTGTATCCATAAGGCCGGGTTTTTGGGTGTAATCACTCGCCTTCGCAACCCCCTTTTAGCTTCGCTTCGTGATTCAACAAAAACCCGGCCTTATATAATTTTTCATTAATGGTTCTGGTCACGGTTCCGGCCATGGTACCGGTATAAAACCCTGAAGCGATGCGCGGAGGGGGTTTGGCTTGTACTGGAAGTATATTGCCCGCAGTCCAAAGCCCAGGGCCTGGTTGCTGGACCTGGTTGACAAGGCTTCATAAAAGGGTTACTAACATTTCGGGCCCATAGCTCAGCTGGTTAGAGCCACCGGCTCATAACCGGTAGGTCCTCCGTTCGAGTCGGAGTGGGCCCACCAGTTGAACATTATTTTCCGAAGAAGGAGAGAAACGGGAAATTGAAAGACTGCAGGCCATACTGTTCACTTGAGCGGCTGTATATTGCTGGTCCAGGACTCCGGTGGCAAGTGTGAGGGAGAACGGCAAGACCAGCACAGGGCCTCTCAATTGTTAGGAAGATGCAGGTGCACCCGAAAAAGGGTGCACCTTTTTTACGTTCTGGCCAAAGAGTGGAAATGCTGACCGTAGCGGATATCGTCAGGATCATTGAAGATCTGGCTCCTCCCGAACTGGCCGTGCCCCAGGACCCGATCGGTCTCCAGCTCGGAAGCGGACAATGGGAGATTAATAAGCTTATGATAGCTCTGGACGCTGACCACAGAACGATCAGACAGGCTGCAGACGCCGGAGCAGGGATGTTAGTTGCCCACCATCCCCTTATCTACGAGCCCCTTGCGAGCATTGACCCGGAAAGTCCTGTGGGACGGGCGGTGGCCCACTCGCTGGAAAATAAAGTTGCCGTATACTGCGCCCACACAAATCTTGATGCCGCAAAGAATGGTATAAACAATTCTCTTGCCGTCCTTCTGGAGGTGGGGGACCGAACCGCTATGGCGGGCAGCGCTCCGGAAAGATTCAAAATAGCGGTTTTTGTCCCTGAAAACTCTCTTGGTGAAGTCAGAACAGCCGCCTTCGAAGCGGGGGCCGGAGAAATAGGCGCATACACAAGATGCTCTTTTGCAAGTTCCGGGACAGGGACTTTCATGGGTTTGGAGGGTACGGATCCTGCCGCAGGAAACCCGGGCAGCTTTGAGGAAGTAAGCGAGCTGCGCTTTGAAGTGATAGCGAACAGAAACATAGTCGATGGTGTGATTGATGCGATCCGCGGGGTCCATCCCTATGAAGAACCGGCGATAGATATATACAGCTTGCACGGTCCCGGGACAGACGAGGGCATTGGTATTATCGGCCGCCTTCCTGAAGAAGCCACCGTGGGAAAACTGGCAAACACACTGATCGACCTGCTCGAAACAGGATCTGTGACTATTATTGGTGAGGAAAGCCGGAAGGTCCAAAAGGTGGCGCTCTGTTCAGGAAGTGGCGCATCCCTTATAGGCATTGCTTCGGCAAGCGGTGCGGATGCCTACCTGACAGGGGATATGAAGTATCACGATGCCAGGCAAGCTGATGAACTTGATCTGGCCGTTATTGATTTCGGGCACTTTGCTCCCGAGAGATACGGAATGAAAGAATTCAGTAAAACACTGAACATGGCACTGAAAAACACCGGTGCTGAAATTGAGATACTCTATGCGGAGGAGGAAGACCCATTCAAAGTTATAACCCGGACCTGATGGGCGGTACAGTGTTGTTGGGGGCTTGGAAATTGTAGGAGGAGGATAATTGTGAACACCATGCTTGAACGCCTGATTAACCTGCAAAAAAAAGACGAGAAGATCGTTGCCTTCCAGAAGGAGGAAGAAACGATTCCTCTGGAATTAAAGAAGAAGAAAAATGAAATAATAGTCCTTGAAGAGCAGAGAGATAAAATAACTTCAGGGCTTGATGAGCTGTCGAAAAAGGAAGCTGAGCTTGAGATCCAACTCGAGGACGCCAAGGGTCAGATGCGGAGATCACAGTCCCGTATGCTTATTGTCAAGACCCAGAGGGAATACAGGGCTGTTCAACGTGAGGGAGAGATAGCGAGGAAGCGCAGGGGTGAGCTGGAAGCTGAGATGAAGGAACTGACTGAAAAGTCCCTGGACATTCAGCAAGATGTTGATGAGCTTGACCAGCAGATACAGTTAAAGGCCAAAGACCTGAAAAAAACCAGGCGGGAGGCTGGTCAAAAGTTGAAAAACATTGTAAAGGAGCGAGAGGAGCTGGAAAAGACCAGAGAGGTTGAAGCAGGCTTCGTGGATATTGAACTGCTGGAAAGATACCAGAAAGTCTTAGTGCGTTACCGTGGGCAGGGCGTGGTTAACGTGACCGGCGGGGTCTGCAGCGGGTGTTTCATGACAATACCGCCACAGCTTTACAATCAGGTCCTCGCCCAGGGTAAAGCCCATCAGTGTCCTAGCTGCAGCAGAATAATCTATGTCGAAAAAAGCTGATGACTCATCGGTTCTCAGGCACCTTGCCGGAACCATGGATATAGGGAAGACCCTTGAAGAGTTCCCCGGACTAACACAGGAGCAACTTTCAGATATTCTTGCCAGAGCATCTGAAAGGATGGAGATGACAGAAAATGCCAAGGCTCAAATATGGGTTGACGGTGCTGCGAGGGGAAATCCAGGCGAGGGGGGAGCGGGGGCCTATCTGGAAATATCCGGCTGTGAACCGCTTGGGCGGGGTGAATACCTCGGCAACGCCACCAACAATGTGGCTGAATACAGGGCACTACTCCTGGGGCTGAAAATGGCAAACGAACTGAACATCAAGGCGGCAGAGATATGCTCCGACAGCGAGCTCATGATAAAACAGATGACAGGTGAATACCGCGTAAAAAACGAGGCCCTCAAGAACCTTTTTTCAATGGCACAGAAAGCTGCGGGCCGCTTGGAATCGGTATCATATCGTCATGTTCCCAGGGAGGAAAATGTTGAGGCGGATCGGTTGGCTAATATGGCCCTGGACGCGCGTGGACCGGTTAAACTTTAGGGGTATGCGGCGGTAAAAACCGGCCATCTACTTTGTTCTCCCTCGTCACCAATCCTCAGCGTATTACCTATACGCTTCCGGTTGATTCCTCCGTCGGGCCTCGTATCTAACCAGTTTTTCCTCGCCTCTTTTTGAATTGCTACTCAAGGGTTGTCCGTAAAGCCTGGTTTTTCCTGGATATTTGCTATCTGCACTCGGAAATCCGCGATGTATGTCCCATATACACCTTTCTTAGTTCCAGGTTTCAGATTCCAAGTTCCATGTCGTTGTTATTAATCTTGAAACTTGAGACTTGAAACCTGAAACTGCTTTCAACTTTCAACCTTCAACTTTCAACTGCATCATAATTGGGTTAGAATAAAAGGGCAGAGTGATCCGGGTGGTCGCTTCCTTATCAGGTCAGGGCCTGTCCCGAGCCTGTCGAGGGAGAGGAAAGTCCGAGCACCGCAGGGTAGGATGGTCCGTAACGCGGACCGGGGGTGACCCCAGGGAAAGTGCCACAGAGAGCAGACCGCCCACCGTAGCCTTGGCGAAGGTGGGTAAGGGTGAAAGGGTGAGGTAAGAGCTCACCAGTGCCGGTGGCGACGTCGGCAGCTAGGTAAACCCCATCCGGTGCAAGGCCAAATAGAGGAATGTTAGAGGGTGACCCGCCCGAAGTTCCCGGGTAGGCCGCTAGAGGTCGGCGGCAACGCCGATCCCAGATGAATGACCACCACTCATTTCGCCGAAGTTAAAGTGGGCTTGCCCACCGAAGCCTTGGCGAAGGTGGGTACAGAACTCGGCTTACAGGGTCACTCTGCGTTTTTGCTGGTTTCTAGTTTCTAATTTCTAGTTTCTAGTAGTATGAATAATGGATAATAATAACAGTGAATTTCCATGTTTTTTACTAGAAACTAGAAATTAGAAACTAGAAACTGTCTCAACGGGGTACAATGCAAACCAGCTTCAATCCTACATCCCTCAGAAACCAATTAAGAAAACAGTTCGGTATTCCTGAAAAGCGGTCCAAAAGACCGGTTCTGGATGAGTTGATCATGACTGTCCTTTCACAAAATACCACTGATGTGAATCGCGACCGGGCATACCGGGCACTCAGGAACAGGTACAGTACATGGGAGGATGCACTTCGTGGAAACATTGGAGATCTGGAAGAAGCAATCTTACCAGCCGGACTCGGTCCCACCAAGAGCGTAAGGATCATGCAGATCCTCAAAAGAGCGTGCGAAGAAGGTAACTGCTCCGGCTTTGATAAGCTCAACACAATGTCCAGAGAGGATGCAAGGTCGTTTCTGTTGTCGCTGCCGGGAGTCGGTCCAAAAACCGCCGCATGCGTGCTCCTCTTTTCCTGCGACATCCCTGCCTTTCCCGTGGACACTCACGTTTTCAGGGTATGTGGCCGGTTGGGCCTGTTACCCGAAAATGCCGGCAGGGAAAAAGCCCACGATGTGGCAGAAGAGTTTTTCCCGGAGGCGGATTATCTGGAGGTCCATCTGAATATAATCAAGCTTGGACGAACCGTATGCCGCCCAAAAAATCCACTATGCACCAAATGTCCACTTTCAGGAAAATGTGTATACTGGAACAAGTTGAAGGTTGAAATTGGGGGTTAGATGTTGGAGATGAACCGAAACCAGAAACTGAGGGTTTAAAAAGATGGTAGGCGCATCGTTTAAAAAGAGAATACTTTATGTTGGTGGATCCTCCAGCGGAGATGATCAGCTGTCGGAACTTCTTGAGCAGTATGGCTACGAAATGAGAGACACCCCCAGTGTTGAGGAGGGTGTGAAGGCGCTGCAGAACACAGATAATTTCGATCTGGTAATCATAGACCTTGCGACCCCCGATGCCGACAGGTTGGCCCTGGTAGGCGAGATAAGGGCCATGGAGAGGTGGGCGAACATCCCTATACTCGTTCTGACGGTACCTAAAGAAGTGGATATTATCGATGAGGTTCTTGATGCCGGGTGCGATGATTACCTGTTAAAGCCTGTCGATCCAAGGCTTCTGTACCACCGTGTCCAGAGCCTGATAGAAAGCTTTCCACGGGCCTACAGGCGTGTCAGCTGTTCCGTACTGATCGAGATCAACACCGGTAAGCTTCAGATATCCGGTGAGATTACAGAGGTCGGGGAGGGGGGTCTTGGTGTCATCCTCGAGGAACAACTGGAGATCAACGACCTTGTAAAGACAGTATTTATGCTGCCGGGAGATGATGTTCAGTTGGTGGCCGGGGCGGAGGTGATCTATGTTAAGGAAGCCGACGAAGGTTTTCATCATGGAATGAAGTTCGAGATAATAGACAGCGGCACACAAAGCAGGATCATCTCATATGTAAACAGTTCAAGTGATTAGAGGAGCACTTTCATTACTTTCAGTGCGATTTTTTCAGATTCCCTCACACAATCGTTGATACCAACTCCTCTGTAGGCGTTTCCGGCAAGAAAGATCCCATCGGCCAGATTGCTTTCAGCTTCCGCAAGCCTTCCCAGGTGATTGAGTGTGTAAAGAGGTATTGCCCTCTCCCAGCGGAAGATGGTGGAGAACTCGGGTTCAACTGAAAGACCCATTGTGTGATGAAGTTCGGACACCACTGTGTCCATAAGTTCGTCATCAGGAAGACCGGGTGTTTCCCTGTCCCTGGCACCGCCAACCATTACCCTTAAAAGCACTTTGCCCTCCGGAGCCCTGTAGCCGGGGAAGATGCTGGAAGTCCACAGCGCGCCCAGGATGCGGCGTTCCTCCACGCCCGGGATCAGGTACCCGAAACCATCGGGGGCAGATCCCAGCTTGTTTTCCGAGTACCCAAGCCCGACTATCGCCATAGGGGAATAAGGTATTTGCACTAACAGCTCAGAAGCCCTGGGTGATATGTCAGCAAGAAGCCCGGCTGCTTCGTATGCCGGCACTGCAAGGACAACCGCGTCTGCATGATATATCTGGTCAGTTGCGGTTATTGAATAAGAGCCATTGTCAAAGGTTATCCTGGAGGCAGCGGAAGAGATCCGGACCCTTTCCCCAAGTTCTGCCGCTAATCTGTCAGTAAGGTCTGAGATGCTCCCTTTAAAAGAGGTAAGGACGCCACCCGGCCCGGCGGGACCTGAGGAGGAAACTACCACATCGCCCCGTCTTTTGGCGCGTTTTTTCTCCGATGCAAGTGAGACAAGAGCTCTGAAGAGGCTACCGTACTGCTCCTCGAGATCGGCTATTCTGGGGAAACTTGCCCTCAGGCTCATCTTATATGGGTCACCTGCGAAGATGCCCGATACCATGGGGTCCAGTATACGGTCCACGGCCTCCTGTCCCAGTCTCCTTCGGCCGAACTCTGCGACAGTCGTATCCGTTCCGGGAGATGTAGGCCTGGCTATTAACTCTCCAAGAAAACGAGCCTTACCGGGAATCGAGATCAATGGAGATTTAATAAAAGACGGGATCGACTCCGGCAGACGGACCAGTTTTTCTCTGGAGAAGATGAACCTCTTTCGAGCCGATTCGCTGCTTGGCAGGAGCGCGTTTTCCAATCCGAGGCTTCGGACAAGGTCCAGGGTCCACGGTTTGCTGTCCAGAAATCCGTTTGGCCCACCCTCGACAGTATAGCCCTGCTCCCTGCGGGCTATGAACTTGCCTCCAGGACGACTGTCTTTTTCAAGAAGACAAAGGTCGATCTCTTTTTCGGCCTCCACGGCCCCGTTAAGTATAAAATAGGCTGTGGCGAGGCCGGATATACCTCCGCCTATAATTACCACTCTGGTTTTTGATTCAGATGACATGCTTAACCCTTAGTTAAAGGTTAAAAGTTGAACGTTGAATGTTAAATCCTTACTAAATCATAACCAACTTTCAACCTTAAACTTTCAACTTTTAACTAAATTCACCCCAGGCTCGATAAAACCAGATCAGCCAGGGCCTCTATGAAATCAGGCCTTGTATTCAGGGCAGGGGCTCTGACGTACGTTTTGATGCCCAGGCTCTCGGCGATCTCCTTGTGCTTGATATCAAGTTCATAAAGGGTTTCAATGTTGTCCGAGACGAAGGATACAGGAACTATTACAATTGGAGGTTTTCCGTTAGAAGCCAGCCGCGTGAGAACGTCAGATAGTGATGGCTCAAGCCATCTAACCGGACCCAGGCGGCTCTGGAAGGCAAGAGAATTAGGGCGGTCCCCCAGGACCTTCATAACGCTTTCTACAGTCCGGGTGGTCTCTGCCAGGTAGGGATCTCCTTTTCTGATAAGAGATTGCGGGATACCGTGGGCAGAAAAAAGGATTACCGCATCTTTCCTGTCAGGTTCCGGTATGCTTTCAAGCGCTTCGGTTATAGTTCCGGCCAGGGCTCTTATATATCCTGGATTCACAGGCCATCTGTCGATAATCTCAACCATGTGCAGCATATTATTGGCACTGAGGGTGTCTTCCAGCTCATCAAGGCAGGTCCCCGAAGTTGCCCTGCAGAACTGCGGGTAGAGGGAGAGGGCGACTATTCTTTCCGCTTCCTTTTCCCGAATCCAGGTGGCCACCTCGCTGATAAACGGGTTCCAGTAACGAAGGGCAGGCCTCACAGAGACTGCATCCAGGCCTCTGTCAGTCAGTTCCGATTCAAGGGCAGCGCACTGATTTTTCGTGATGCTGTTTAAAGGGCTTCGGCCGCCTATGAGATCATAGCGGGGAGTGACCTTTTTAGCCCGGGAAGAGGAGAGAACAGCCGCCAGAGGCCGACAAAGAAAACGGGGCAAGCCTGTGATAACCGGGTCGGTAAACAGATTTTCAAGAAAGGGCTTTACTGCCTGCAGTGAGTCGGGTCCTCCCATGTTGAGGAGAAGTACCGCTACACTGCTGGACCTGTGTCCCATACACCCGTTCAGCGTTTGTAAGAGTGGACAGCCTCCACCAGCGCTATGGCATTCTCCACAGGCGTCGGCGGAAGGATTCCGTGTCCCAGGTTGAAAATATGGCCAGGTTCAGGCCCTGCATCATCAATAAGCTGGTGAGCTCTTCTGATGATTTCTTCTTTGGAGGCGAACAGGACAGTCGGATCCAGATTGCCCTGAATAGCCCTGGCCTTGCCCAGAGTGCGGCGCGTATGCCCTATGTCCTGCCTCCAGTCGATACCTATTACATCTACGTCCAGATCCTCGAGGTTGTGAGCCAGATAAGATCCGTTATTCAGATAGTAGATCACAGGGACTTCGCTCCGATCGAGCCCGGAGATGACCTTTCTGGCAGGCTCCAGGGCAAATTTTTTATATTCAGGACTGGCCAGTATTCCGCCCCAGGTATCAAAGATCTGCACTGCCTGCGCCCCTGCTTTTATCTGGGCGTTGAGGTAAGAGATCACAACATCCGCCAGTAGGTCCAGGAAACCTGATAGAAGATCGGGTCTGGAATACATCATGCCCTTTATGTTGTGAAAGCTCTTGGTTGTGCCCCCTTCCACGGCGTAGGTGGCAAGCGTAAAGGGCGCGCCGGAAAATCCAATAAGGGGAACGCGGCCGGCAAGTTCCCCTCTGACCTGACGAATGGCCTCCAGGACGAAGGGTACGTCCTCCTCCGGTTCGATGGAGCGTAGTGCGCCAATTGCGCTGTCATCCTGGACAGCTCCGAGGACGGGTCCCGTTTTTTCTTCGAAGGCGACGGGAATACCCATTGGCTCTAAAGGTATCAGTATGTCGGAAAAGAGAATTGCCGCATCCACGTTCAGCAGATCGACAGGAAGAAGGGTGACCCTGGTGGCAAGATCGGGTGTCTTGCAGAGGGTCAGGAAATCCACCTTTCCCCTGATCTCCTGATATTGAGGCATATATCTCCCCGCCTGCCTCATTATCCAGATGGGGACATGGGATGTGGGGCGTCTGTAGCATGCGTCCAGGAAACTATTATTGTTCATTGCTCGCCTGCTTTTTTGCCGTCTCTCGTACTGTTTTTTTTGGTATATGAGTACAGAAGGGCTCTTCCTCCATATAATCTTCCAGAACCACCTCGGCCCTGGCCCTGCAGCCTCCACACACACTGAGATATTCGCACGAGCCGCAGCGGCCCTTGTAATCCTTGAAGCTTCTAATATCCTTGAACAGGGGTGATGTCTCCCATATCTCCCTGAAGGTCTGCTCACGTAGATTTCCGGCGGAGGTTGGGAAGTAGCTGCACGGCTGGACATCACCACGGCTTCCGATGAACGCGATGGACTGGGCGGCTATACATCCCTTGGCGCCTCCGGTACCGAACTTGAGGTTGCGCCGCTCAAAATCGATCCCCTTTGCTTCAGCCTCCTGTTGGACAATCCTGTAATAGTGGGGAGCGCAGGTGGGCCTTACCAGCATCTCTTTTTCCTCAAGTTCAATTTCGAAGTGCCACTTCAGGATCTGTTCGTAATCCTCTTTGGAAATCAGTTCGGCCATGAGCTCTTCGCCCCTGCCCATGGGCACTACCATGAACATATACCAGGCAACAGCGTCTATCTTTTTCGCGAGCCTGTATACGCCGGGAATGTCATCCTGATTTCGTTTTGTAAAGGAAGAATTAATGAGGAATTCGATGTCGTTTTTCTTAAGGAACTCCGCGGCCCTCAGCGTAGCTTCAAAAGCTCCTGGCTGCTTTCGGAAATCGTCATGTATCTCAGGCGTGGAGCCATCGAGACTGAGGGAGACTATGCGTATTCCGGACTTCTTGATCCTTGAGCATGTCTCGTCGTTAATATAGATCCCGTTGGTTGCCAGTGCCATCCGCAGGCCGTTGCTGGTTCCGTACGCCGCGATCTCGAAAACATCTTTACGAAGCAGCGGTTCTCCACCAGAGAGGACAACAACCGGTTTTGCAAAAGATGTTATGTCATCGATGAGAGCCTTGGCCTCGTCCAATGTAAAATCACCCTCGTCGGACCCCATGGAAGATGATGATCGGCAGTGGATGCAGTTTAAGTTGCACTTTCCTGTAATCTCCCAGGCAAGCCATTTGGGTTCGAATGTATGTTTTTCCTGAATTCCTGCCGACAATTTACCACTCCTTCTGAGATACCGGGCAGGTAATCTCTTGTGCAGCTCATCAGTACGGAAAGGGGCCTTTATGGCCCCTTTCCGTTGCTAATCTAGCATAATAATATAGAAAGTAAATGTAGAAATAAAATTGACATTAGAACATTAGATCATTGATGCATTAGATGCTATCAAAATACCAATTCGTCGCTGTGAATTTCTAATGTTCTAATTTCTAATGTTCTATCTGGGCATTCGGCAGCATTGACCACCCTAAAGCCGCAGAGGACTTCATCCGAGCCTGGATTTGGGTAAAACTGTTGAATTTAGTTCGGTTTTACATGACAGTAGTGTAACATTTTACGACAAACTCCATCTAGGAACCTGCTAACATTTTCTGGCAGGTTCCTAGATTCAGGCAGAAAGGACTTTAAAGTGGCTGATGACGGTACGGGAAAAATTATCAAAG
>JBGMRC010000002.1:0-27201 GCA_048061075.1 bacterium
ACGATCCGGTAGAAGTTCTACACTTTAACCGCAGCCTGGAAGAAGACGCTACCCACTATACCGGACAGAACTGCCTCGACTGCCACGACCACGCCGCAACAGTGGCCTTTGAACCTTCGGACTGTGACACCTGCCACGGTGACGGCGCCGGGAGCAACTGGCCGCAGACCGTTGCTACAACTGCCTCCATACATCCAGATCGCGCGGGGGCTCACGACAAGCACGTAACGGCGATAGAAACGGGCAACAGTTCCTGCAGAACCTGCCATCCCGGCAATCCTCCTGTCGGTCATCCGGACCTGATCGCTACCGGTACTTCCCTGGCTGAACTCAGCCAGATGGATACCAACGGCGACAGCGTTGCGGATACCTGGCTTAGCACCTATATAAAGAACAGCATCGGCGCTACCGATACGGATGCCTATTATAATGTTGTTGCTCAGGCCTGCGGCAGCGTTGACTGTCACTCAGGAAGCACCACGCCTGACTGGTATAGCGGTGGCCCCCTGGATTGCAACTCATGCCATTTGTCCCACCCTGGCACAGGCCAGCATAAAAAACACGCCAACACAAACATGAACTACTCCGAGTGCGACAATTGCCACGGGGACGCCACGTGGTCTCCTTCCGGTAATGCTACGGGCGGCAGTGCCTACACAACCGGTGGTCCTGCAGGCAGCCCCCACAACGATGGTGTAAAGACTCTCTACTTCCCTAATAATAATGCCATCTGGAACAGCCCCAACTGTACCAATGTGGACTGCCACCCCGACCCCGGGTCATACAAATGGTGGTAACTGAGCGTTGCACAGTAAATGTTCGATTATTAGGAGATGGCTATAATGTCGACCAGGCTGCTTAATAATATCCTGATGATGGTTCTCATCGCGACCCTTCTGAATGTGACCTCAAGTCACGGTCAAGAGGTGGTCAGGGATGAGTTCGAGAATTCGGGCTCTTCCACACAGCCTGTTCAGGGGATCCAGGGCTGGGGGTTCACGCAGCGGACAGACGAGTTCGTCCTCGAGAATCCGGAGCTTGTGGATTACTCGATCAACCTGGGTCCGGCCGGGCAGGGGATCATCTCTTTTGACCTTATGAAGATCGAAGGGGACTTTTATGATGACCGGACGGTCTTTGCGCTTCTTGACCAGGATGAAGTACCACTCTTTGAAATGGAGATAGCGTGGAGCGCTGTCTTTGATCCAGATGTCCCAGTTGCAAACTTCAGCGGAAGGGCGTTCTACAGGGAAGGACTCAACATGTGGAGCCCATGGGTTCCACTTGACAATAAGGTCGAGCCCGGCCAGTGGGTGCACTTCGACATCGTGTGGAATGATGCCGATGAACGCTACTTTCTGTTTGTTGACAACCGTTTACAAAATCCCGGCGGCGACTACATTGACCACCGAACCGGCCAGGTGCAGGCCGATCCCAGGCTGGGAACTATAGCTGAAAGAATAGCCAGAGGGGAGGAGCCAGACTTCTTTGCAGGGAAATTTGCGGATATCGCGCGGAGGGTTGCCATACTGCGCCTCGGTATACACACCGTCCCCAGTAATCCCGGTATAGGTACGTCGCCCCTTGCCAATGCTGTTCTTGACAACTTTTCCATCAGAGTGGGGCAGATGAAATTGATCTCCTCAGTTTCCCATAATGCCTTCTCCGTTGCCGGCTTTTCAGGGAGGCTGGTGGCTGGAGACACAATAACCGTTATCATGAACGGTGAGCCCGGCGGGCAGGCCACCTTTGATCTGGGTGACGGGATCACCACTGTGTCCATGGCCGAGGACCAGGCTAAGCCCGGCACCTATAGGGGAACCTACGCGGTAAAACCGGGTGACTATGTGGAATCAGGTACGCTCACTGGCCGCCTTGTAGGCAGACTGGGTCTTCGAGCTGTTCCGGTTGCCGCTACCAGAACCATCGACATCGACGGCACTACCCATTTTGATGTTAAGGCAAGTAACGACCTGATTCCCGCTGATGAAGAATCAAAGGCTGGTTTTACCGTAGTAGCGAGAGATGCCAACGATAAACCGGTTCGGGATCATGAACTTCTTCTCACCATGTCCACTACCGATGAGTACACAGGTATTGTCGGGGGAGGTGCATTTGCAGATATGGTGGGCGGTGAGATGGACGTCGACTGGGGCAGTGTGACTGACTCCTTTGGCGAGGTTTCCGCTCAATATATTTCCGGTTTCGCTGCCAAGACGGTCCTGGTAAGCGCAAAGGACATGGTTTCCGGCGATGTGGGTGTTGGTTATGTAAGGTCCTTCATTACCGGTACCGTAGATGTTCTGGTGAAAAAGCCCCAGGCTGCGGCCCTGAGCCTCTCCGGGTCCATGGAGGTATCGTTGTCCAGGGATTGGCTCACTGCGGATGGTCATAGCCGTTCGCGCATAACAGCAGTGGTCAGGGACGAATCCGGGGACCTGGTTGCGGGTGAGCGGATCAGGTTCACTCTACTTGGTGATAATGGCTCCATAAAAGAGATAAAGTCCCACACCGACTCTCGCGGCCGTGCTTTTGCCGATTACATAGCAGGAACTGTGATAGGTGAGGTTCAAATAGAGGTCCGTGACTTGACCGGCGGGCATGTAGCTGTGGTCTCCATCGAGCTTCGATCCGACGCTCCTGCAGAGATCGCCCTTACGGCTGAGCCCGGAGAGATATTCACCGATGACAAGACCGGTTCTGTGATAACCGCGAAGGTAAGTGACGCCAACGGCAACCCCAACTTCAACACTGATGTTCTGTTCGAAGTTGCCTCAGGCGGCGGTACCATGTCGGCGGATAGCGCTGTAACAGATGAAAAGGACGGTATTGCCTCTGTTAATTTCCTTCCCGGCAGCGAGCCTGGTCTATCAACGATCAAGGCTACGATCATCAGCCGTGCCCCGACTGCCGATGAGGTGGCCGCTGCAGAGGGCGCCGTGTTCCTGTTTGGTTTGGATGATGACCCCGGTCGGCTTGAGGTGATTGAATGGCTCGCCGGGCCCGGTGATGAGGTAAGCGAAGGTCAGGACCTGGTTAAACTGGAAGACAGGCGTGGAACTGTCTATATGGTAAAAGCTCCCAGGGACGGTATTGCCTCGGTGTTCACGGCAGAGGAAGAGGACAGGGTAGAGTACGGTCAGACCTTGGGATACATTCTGCCTTTGGTAAAATGAGTTTCAAGTTTCAGGTTTCAAGTTCCATGTTCCAGGTACAACCAACAACAAACAACTGATCTCTCAGGATCGCCCGTCGCACGACCGGTTCTACTCCGATTCTCCGGTTCGCCGTTTCCCCGGTTCATTCATAAAATCGCGCCAGAGCTTCAGTCTCGGGACCCAAGACCCAGGGCCCAGGTGTTGGTCCAAGATCCAAGATCAACTAACCGCTACACCAAATAACCCAATCTTGCGTCATTTGCCCCAAAATACCTTTTCACAAATTGTGAATAAAAACTCAAAACTAGCAGAATCCGCCAAATTATAGTAACTTACCGTGGTCTTGTTTTATATTTCTCAAGGTATGGGCATTGCACTGTCAGTTGATTGGCCGGCCCCATGTTTTTTGTCTGATGCTGTTGCAATCTAGTAACTCAAAGCATTTTATACGGAAGGGAGTTCCTGAATTTGAGGGTGGGAAGACAGTCTCTGAGCGTTCCGGTACGGGTGTTCGGATGTCTTATTTTCTCGATTCTGTTTCTCCCAGGTATCCTCCTGGCCGGAGTGCCGGGGTTTTCTATAGATAACTCCTATGAGCGGGAACAGGAATTTGTGGTCGATGACTGGGTTGTTACGGAGACTTTTGGCCAGGATTACACCTTTGACTGGGACGAGACCTTCAGTGACAGACTGGATGTGAATCTGGAGTTTAGGCTTACTATAGAAGATATTTTCAAATCCAACGATGTGGATACCAAGGAAGTGACTCCCTCACTGGAACTGGACCTTTCAAGCATCATCTGGGATTTGGGATTCAGCGCCGAGGATACTATCGAATATACGAACGAGTTTAACAAGGAACGAAAGGACGCTTTAGAGTTTAGCGCTGAATTGGACCTAGCTCCAGACTATTTACCCACCTTCAATGCAACATTACAGAAGCTTATCAACGAGCAGCAGAATCTGGAAGATACGAATGAGGAGAAAATAGACCTTATCACGACGTATGGATTCGGTGAGGTTATCACTCTGGATGCTTCCTACAAAAGGGAGAAGCTGGATGACCGGCTGCTTAATAACAGCGACAAAGATCTCACGAGATGGGACTTTACGACGTCCTTTAACCAGCCCATGGCCCCCTCTTTGAAACTTAACATCGATACAACCCTGGAAGGAGAGACGGAAGATACTCTCAACAACTCAGGCCAGGTTATCCTTTCTGAGCGGTCCAGGACTCTGGAAAACAGGGCCAGGCTTACTCTAGAAACGTGGCCAAACATCAGTTCTGATCTTGAAATAACCGATGAACGGGAGTTGGTGGACGATACCGATACGATTAAAGTTGATTTCGATTTCAAGATCAGCCAGGAATTTCTTCCTATTGGAATCCTCACGGAAAGATTGGAGTTCGGAAGGGAAAGAGTAAAGAGCCCCATACCGCAGGATGATGTGAGAGACCTTGATATCGGGTTTACACTGGAATTCGCGGGCAACCCTTCAGATTATCTGGACTACTCGGTGAAACAGAGTCTTGATCTTACCGACTCGGAATTCGCCGATACTACAAAAAATACCGATACCAGGCAGCGGGATTTTGATCTTAGCATCACTATCACTCCTGCCAAAGACCTGAGCCTTGATCTTGCGTACAACAGGTCTACTGTGTACACAACAGGATCTGTTACAAGTGAGAGCAGGAGTTATAAAATTGAGCTGACCTACGAGGGGGAAGCCTTCGATTTTCCCAACCTCACCTTCAATCCTTCGGTGGAATTCTCGACGGATAACGACAGGGTCACCAACGAGACAACAGATAAACAGACCATCGACCTGGAGTTTACATACACCTTCAATTTGCCCAAGGTCTTTGTTCTGGTGCTCGAACCGGGATATACTTTTGAGCGAACAGATGGGGTAACAGAAAATGTGGACCTCAAACTGGCATACGAAATGGCGTTTATCCTTCAACACGCCGACTGGGAGTTCTCAATTGAGAACGACGGAGAATATACGAATAACTTTGGGGCAGATGATGATTATAACAACGACATCAGTGTCCAGATATCAGTTGGTCTTCTGGGCAATATACAGTTTGATGTGGAATACCAGTATCAGACCTCTGACGATAGTGATAACGAAGACACCCTTGAAGCCTCCGTGGACATGGAATTCGACAACGCGACTTTAAGTGTGTCCTACGAAAACGACAGGGCCTTCTCAACAGAGAAGGATGTGGTGAGGACCTGGGAAGTTGAGTTCTTAATGGAATTCTAAACGGATGAGTTTACTCGGAGAGTGAAAACTGAGACAGATAGATATATCTGTCAGGAAGAGTTGGGCCGAGCACGGAATTTTGTTGTGAAATCAGGTAAAATGGCTCATTTTTTGCGTTACGTCGGACAATTTAGTGAAGTGGCATTATTGCAGAATAAATGGTAGTGATACTTCATCGTTCAAGGAGGACAAAATGTTAAGAAGAGTCGCCCGGAAATCTGTTTTGAGCATTGCCGTATTTCTTGCCTTCGCTCTTGCCGGCTGCTCCGGTTCACCGTCAGTGAAGTCGATCAGCAAGCCGTCGGAGAGCAAGAGGCAATACCTTGGACTGAAGAAAGTAGCTATCCTGCCCTTTACTAATCTGGGCGGTGATAAAGGGGCCGAAGACCAGGCTGTGGATATCGTAAAGTTAGAGCTTAACTTGTTGGGTACTTTCCCGGAGGTAGAGAACCCTCTGTATGTAGCGGATGTCTTCAAATCCCTGAAGATCAGGAAGCTTGACACGCTGGACCCGGAGACAGTCAAAAAACTGGGCTCGGAGATGGGGGTACAGGCGCTTCTTCTCGGTGATATCAATGCCTGGGGACTTGGGGAGGGCAGTGAAGCTGCCATGCACGTTTCCCTGACTCTAACACTTATCGACACTACTACAGGAAAGCTGCTCTGGGTCGGGAGCGGCTC
This sequence comes from bacterium, assembly GCA_048061075.1. GTDB lineage: Bacteria > BMS3Abin14 > BMS3Abin14 > BMS3Abin14 > BMS3Abin14 > SZUA-178. The sequence goes on from JBGMRC010000002.1 coordinate 6,114, forward strand.
ACAGAGGGCAAGTTTCACCTGGGGCAGGGTTTTCGGTCTGAATGAAGGTCCCACCGATCTGGAGATCGGAAGAAAGGTAGTATCATCCCTGCTCAAGTCCATGTCCAAGGAGATCAAGCGAAGACGGGAAGCCGAAATGGTCAGAATAAAGGCGGAGGAGGCGGCAAAACTCAAGGCTGCCGCTGAAGCTGAGAAAAAGCGGCTGGAAGAACAGAAGAAATAGGAAAGAAAAATGCCTTCGCATCGATTCTGCAGCATAGACCCCGCCTGGGCGGCCGGGTATCGTGGGTTTTTCAACTGGAGGACTTTCTCATTCCTGATTATCACGTTTTTTGTGATCGTTACAGCCTTGTTCCCTGGATCATACGCAACAGCCGACGGCGAAATTGTCCTGCGTAATGACGCGGTTCCACTTTCCAGTGACCTCATAGTGGGACGTTTCGGAGTCGGCAAACTTTATTTTGATGATCCTTCCGATCTGGACACCGATGAAGAGGAGAATGTCTATATCCTGGATTCGGGAAATTACCGTATCCAGGTTATGGATGAGGATGGGGATTTCCTCAAGGAATGGGGTGGACGAGGCCTTGATGATGGCGAGTTCAGAGAGCCTGTGGCCCTGTCTCTGGATTCAGACAACGAATTTGTCTATATTCTGGACAAAGAGAGGTATCTTGTCCAGAAATTCGATCTGGATGGCAATTTTATCCTCTCTTTCGGGAAGAGAGGTATTAGAAAAGGCAGGTTCGATGATCCGGTTGACCTGACTATAGATTTTCAGGGTTACATCTATGTACTTGACCGTGACAGAGGCGCCATCATCAAGTTTCATTCCAGCGGCGCTTTTGTAGATGAATGGGGTGACATAGGCAGGAAGAGGGATGAGTTTTCCGATCCGGTTTCCCTTACTTTTTCCGATGTGCGTCTCGGCAGCATATATGTTCTGGACATTGGCAGAAAGGCGATCCTCAAGTTCGACAGGAAGGGAGACTACGAGGAAACAATACCACTGCTTCCTGAAGAGATTGCCGATGGAAATCCCGTTAAAATACGCTCAGACGACAGTGGAAACCTTTTTATCCTTGAATCGAAACAGGGTAAACTGCTGAAATTAAAGGGATTCACATATAGTGTCTTCAGCCTTGTCAGTGAGAAGAACAGAATGGGAAAACCCAGTGGCCTGACCGTGGATGAAGAGGGTCGCGTCTACATCACTGACCTGGCCAAAAATAAAATAGTCAGGTACAGGATGGAACTGGAATGAGAGAGGGTGTTTTGATGTTCCGTGTAACCAGACTACTTGTGTATTTTCTTCTGACAGTCGTAGTTACTTTTCTCACGGTGTTTGCGACAAGTTCCCTTTCCGCGGATGAAAGTGATCAGGAAATGACACCCATCCCCATGATCAGTGGACTAGAGATGCTGAAAAAAGGGGATAAGGGACTTCAGGTGGTGGGTATTGCCATCGACGGTTCACCCATGAAAGGCGCCATCGAGGCCTTCATGAAGCAGGAGAACTTCACATTTACAGTTCTTATAGATCAACTTAATCCGGACGAGTCCTTCAAGGTTTCCGATCCATATAGAGTTGCGGGGACGCCCACCCTGTACATCATAGACAGTGAGTGGATCGTAAAGTTCGCCAACGTGGGCAGGACAACCAGGGAGAAGCTGGTAGAAGCTCTCAACAGTATTCTCTAAGAAAAAGCGGCTTCTGGTCCGATAATGAGGAAAGCCCGTCAGCCCCATCAGAGCATAGTACAGCTTTTAATTACGGCGTCTTTACTGCTTATTATTGTCTATACAGCAGTCCCCCGGCAAGCCACCTCTGCAATAATTTCAACAGGTAAAAGAGCAATACCTTTCTCAGGTGTAGGTCTCAATAATGAAAAGATCGATATTGAGCCTCTCATCGGCAAGGACGGGAAGGTTGCCAAGGTCATGAAGGGATATGAAGAAGAAGAAGAGCTTAAGTGGCTTCACAAATACATTGAAGCCCTGGTGAGCGAGACACCGATTACGCAACTTGCGGGAATAGGTGAGGAGGACGAATTCGAGATCCTCTTTCCTACTAACTTTACCAAGACATTTCAGGATTCCATATATGTAATTGGCATGACTCCTGAGAGCGGAGTCAAATTGACTTTAAGCCTTAACGGAGGCAGCAGGCAGGAAATAGTCTCTGGAAGGGAAATCTTCTATTTCAGGACCCCGGTTTCTCTGGGGAGCAACTATATCGAAGTCTCCAGGACCGGCCCGGACGGCAAAAAGACCAGCAGAGCAATCGTTCTCTTCCGTGAACCCAAGATGGGAAAGGGATTTGAAAGCGAGTTCCCTGTCTTCAAATTCCACATCAGGGAAAATGAGGAGAAATGTAAAAAATGCCATGAGGTGGAACCACCCCAGACAACCGACAGAAATTTCATGATGATCACCCAGAGGTGTATGGACTGCCACAAGGAGTTGGCCGACAAGAACTACGTCCACGGACCTATCCCTGTGGGCGGGTGTGCCCCCTGTCACGATTTCGGGTCTCTTCCTGCCCGGTATGAGCTTTTTACAACAGGATCCGATCTGTGTTACGGCTGCCACCAGGAAAAGCAGGAGGAGTTTGCCAAGTCCTTCGTTCACGGTCCTCTGGCGGCGGGCTTATGCTCGATCTGTCACAGCCCCCATGGCTCCAATGAGAAGTACAACCTCCGCCTTCCTCAGGGACAGATGTGTACAACCTGTCATCAGAAGATAAGGGAAGAGTCAGTACGCTCCAATCCCCACAAGCCCTTTGATGAAGGCGCGTGTGCCGGCTGCCATAACCCCCATTCTTCCAATAACCCCGAATTCTTTCTGGAAGGTATGGGAGAGGATCTGTGCTTTCAATGTCATAATGAAGAAATAATGGAGGGTCATCGACATCCGGTGGGCGTTGTCCCCAATCATACTTTTCCGGGGATGAAATTAACCGAACTGGGTGAATTGATGTGCCTCTCATGTCATAATCCTCATGCTGGAGATTCAGAAGCTCTGCTGCCCTCTAAAGGCTGTGCAGCCTGCCACGCTTATTAGAGGGATCTGATATTCGGAAGAAAAATAGGCGGAATAGTGGTATATAAAATCACCGAGGGCAACATCAAACAGTCCACCCTGCATGCCGTTCAGGATCTTGTGACCTCTGTAGAAAAAGTGACTGAAAGGAGATGGGAGACAGAATCCTCAAGATGATCACCGAATTCCTTCTGAAGGTTGAAAGTGAAATCAAGAGCCCGTAAAGGGAGCCCCGGCAGACTCCGGGATAGTAGAGTTATGAAAACTCACCGCCCGAGACCGACAGGCTACATTACCCTGTTTATCCTGCTGCTTGCCATTCTGCTCCTCGCCATTATTCTGGCTTCCCTGGGACAGCGCAGCCTGAAAAGGGAAAAATCCCTCCTGCTGGATCTCAAAAGAAGACAGGCAACCCTCATGGTGAGGTCCATCGCCTCTGCTGCCCGCATCAGCACGATGATGCTGGAATCCGGGGACCGCAACCTTGTTCGTTTTGTAAATGATTCTGCCGAGTCGGAGGAGGTGCTTTTTGTCGCGCTTTACGATAACTCCGGCCGATTTCTCACGGGTAGCCATCGTTTCATTCCCGACCTACACGGACTTTCTCTGAGGGAGCTTAACAACAGGCTGGCAGGTGCGGATGAATCCTACGCTCTGGAGGAACTGCCCGAACTGGGCAGGTTGTTCCTTTTTGTTAGCCGGTTCAATCCTCTGGACAGTTCGTGGATACACCTCAGGATGCTGGAGATTCCCTCAATACCGGGAGTGACCGAAGAATCCGAGGAAGCTGAACATGGATACTATGTACTGATAGGAATGGACACTACAGATCTTGATGAAGCTGTGGGGGAGAGCACAAAACAGCTTCTGCTCAACGGTTTCATGTTCCTGCTCCTCGGTACGACAGGATTTTACTTCCTGATAGTGATGCAGGGCTACTTCTCGGCACGGAAAGCCCTGGCCGATGTACAGCAATACACCGTGGATGTTATCGATGGGATGGCTGAGGGACTTGTGAGCATAGACGAGGAGGGTATTATCAGGACCGTCAATCCGGAAGCTCAGAGAATGCTCAATGTTAAATCAAAAGAAATCACAGGAAAACACTGGAGTGATTTCTTCAACGAAGATCAGTGGGAGAACATGAGTACTCTCCTCTCAAGGGGGATGCCCTTTTACGATCAGGAAATGCCGGCGCAGGACAAAGATGGGCCCCATCTGGCCGCGACGATGATACCTGTCAGGAGTCAGGTGGGGGGCGGAGGATCGGTCCTTTTCCTCAGAGACACCGGTGAGGTCAAACTGCTGCAGGACGAAGTCAGGCGGTCAGAAAGACTGGCAGCCCTTGGCCGTCTTGTTGCAGGGATGGCACATGAGATCAGGAATCCTCTGAATTCCATACGCGGTTTCTCACAGCATCTGAGTCAACGTTTCAAGCAGGATAGCCAGGAGGGCCGTTCCATCAAGATCATAATGAAGGAGGTAGACAGACTTAACCGGGTAATTACTGAACTGCTGGATTTTTCCCGCCCCCGCGAACCGGTACTTGAAGAACTCGATCTGAATGAAGTTGTGAGGTCAGCCGCCTCCCTGGTTGAAAGGGAGTCTATCAGTCAGGGTGTAAAAATGGTCGAGAAACTCCGGCCTGAAGGGCTTTTTATAAACGGGGATGGGGACGGTCTGAAGCAGCTTCTGATAAATCTCTTTCTCAACGCGTTCCAGGCACTGCCGGAAGGTGGAGTTCTCACGATCACCACTTCCCTGGCCAGAGATTGCGCCCAGCTGGAAGTTTCCGATACAGGCACGGGCATCACTGGCGAAGACCTGGACAGTATTTTCGAGCCCTTTTTTACGAGGAAGGCGGAAGGTACAGGTCTTGGCCTTGCCATAGTTCATAGAATAGTTCAGGATCATGGAGGAGAGATAAGGGTCTTATCTACTCCCGGCAAAGGAACGACTGTTATGGTAAAATTCCCCAAGCTCTGATCACTTTTGAAAAAATCTCTGGAGGAAACAAGCTTTGGCCAAAGACGATCGCAAGGCTGCTCATAAAATACTCATAGTTGACGATGAGGCTTCCCAGAGGGAACTTCTTGAAATGGTTCTTGTTGAGGAGGGTTATACAGTAGAAACCGCCGGCAGCGGTGAAGAAGCGGTAGGGAAAGTACAGGAGAACTTTTACAACATAGTTATTCTGGACCTTAAGATGGCCGGGATCGGGGGCCTCGAAGCCTTGAAGCATATCAAGGAGATCTCCCAGGCCATTCAGGTCCTGATCGTCACTGCGTATGCCAGTGTTGATTCGGCGGTGGATGCCATGCGATCGGGAGCCCTGAACTACCTGACTAAACCTGTGGATCTGGATGAGCTGAAGGTCCTGGTGGAAAAGACCATGGAGGTCTCGGACCTTGCCGTCGAGAATGAATCCCTTCGAGCACAATTGACCAGCAGCCTGCAGATCAGCGATATTATAGGTAACAGCCCGAAAATAATGGAAATATTCGAGACCATAAAGATAGTTGCGCCCACAGACGCGACAGTGCTCATCCTCGGCGAGAGCGGGACAGGCAAGGAACTTGTAGCAGATGCTATTCATCGTAACAGCCCCAGGACATCACATCCCCTGATAAAGGTAAACTGCGCGGCTCTTCCGGAATCCCTGCTCGAGAGCGAGCTGTTCGGACACGAGAAGGGATCTTTTACCGGGGCTGTTTCCAGGCGTGAGGGCAGGTTCAAACTGGCAGATGGCGGTACACTCTTTCTGGATGAGATAGGCGAGATGAGCTTCGTTCTTCAGGCAAAGCTGCTAAGGGTGATCCAGGACAAGACTTTCGAGAGAGTAGGGGGTACTGAGACTATTGCCGTGAATGTTCGACTTATAGTCGCAACCAACAAAGATCTGGACAATGAGGTTAAGGAGGGTCGGTTCAGAGAAGACCTTTATTACAGGCTGAATGTATTTCCGATCACTCTGCCCCCTCTAAGGGAAAGGCGGGAGGACATCCCCATACTGGCCGAATACTTCCTCAATATTATTTCGGGGCGGAACAGAAAGAGGATTCGTGGTTTTTCTCCGTCTGCGATGGATCTCCTTATAAGAAATCAATGGAAGGGTAACGTCAGGGAGCTTGAAAACGTTGTGGAAAGGGCTGTGATCATGGCTCGCGGAGATCTGGTTCAGACAGAGGACCTGCCCGCCAACCTCCGCCAGGGTGAATCGGAAGAACCCGTCGGAGTGACCCCTGGCAGGCCCCTGAGTGAGGTCGAAAAAGAGGCAATAATCAGGACATTGGAGTTAACCGGCGGCAACAGGACAGAGGCTGCGAAACTCCTTGGCATCGGTCGCAGAACCCTGCAGTATAAGCTCAAAGAGTATAGGCTGTCATCCTCAGGTGAGCAAGAAGTGCGCAAGTAGTGTCAGTGAATGTTGCATTTTTTGCACAAATTCTGTAGTATGGAAAAACTGACAATTTTTTTTACTTGCAAAAGTGTTTTATTTTTCAGTGTCTTATGTTATTATACTATTGAAGTAGAGCATGGCACAACATGTGCATTACAATTTTGAAAGCAAATCGGTAACCTGCTAAGCCCCCAACTTCATCCGGTCTTTGGCCGGATGAAGATGCACCCCCAATGCTCGGTCCTATACCGAGCCGACCCCTCAACGGCCCCCAACGTTGAGGGGTCATTTTTTTGTCTTAATTTTGTTAAGGTCGTAAAAAGTCCATCCGTGGCTTTTTGCTCCTCGGGAAGTGAAAAGCGACGTTTTCCCTTCCCTCACGAATCCATAACTCACGTTGCAGGTTATGGATTCGGGCGCCCACGCTCGGGCGCGATGATAATATGCAAGTCATTGATTTTGGCGCCCCTCAAGGTGATAAAGCAGGGAAGAGGGAGGAGGGTAAAGAGAGGAGTTTTGAGATTCTTTTTTCCTCCTCCCTCTTCCCTGCTTTCCACGATTCATGTTATATGTTTCGGTATTTTCGCTATGGTGAAATCCGATTATGGCCTGGATCGTGCTACAAAAGGTGAATGATGAACGGTTTGGTAATTAAACTCGTTCTTCCTACTCCCTGTGAAAAATACAGGAATCTAAAGGAATAGAGAGAATCTAAAACATGAATAGAGCCGATATGAAAAAAAAGGACAAAAACAAAGTCTACTTCATAGGCGCCGGTCCTGGAGACCCGAAATATCTTACCCTTGAGGGGAGGGAGGTTCTGAGTGAGTGTAGTTTTGTCTTTGCAATGCGACCTTATCCTGAAACCTTTGCTGAGTTTCTGGAGGGGAAGGACCTGGCGGACCCTTTCGAATATGACTTTAAAAAGATCGATCAGGAGGTTAACAGGCAGCTTAAGAACGGTTCGGTAGGTTTTATTATCCCCGGTGATATGATGGTATTTTCCCCGTTCCTGCCCCTTGTGGATTGGTTCGGTGAGCGGTCAAGGGTAATAGCCGGTGTCGGGATCCTGAATGCGGCCGCTGCCCTTCTGAAGAGGACTCTGGATATGACGTCCGTTAGCCACTGTGTAGTTCTGACGAGCCCTAAGCACATAGACCGCGATGGCGAAAAGGGGGAGCTTGCCAGGCTCGCTGCCCTGAGCGGAACCCTGGTTCTTTATATGAACAACAGGCCCATTTCCCAACTGGTCAGTGAACTGGGAGACCGTTATGCACCCGAAACACCCGTGGCCGTTATTTACCGTATCGGACTGCCGGAGGAAAAAGTATACAGGGGTACTGTCGCAACCATAGCCGATGTAGTGGGCGATGATGACCTTTTCGGCCTTGAGTCAGGAGAGCCGTCCATGGCCATAATTATTATAGGAGATGTCCTGACATCCAGGTCCGATCCCAAATTCTGGGACAGGCGGAAGAAGCAATTCTGGGACAAACGATACAGGGTACACAGGGTTTGACAGGGAATGATTTAGATAAAGAAAGCAACCGGGATTTTGGGTTTACGACCCTATCAAGACTGATTGAACATAAAAGCGAGGTTATAGTTGGAACAACAAACGGCTATTAGCATCAAAGACCTGAACTACACATACCCCGACGGGACCTGTGCCCTCAAGGGTGTGAGTCTTGAGGTTGGGGATGGTGAAAAAGTCGCGATTGTCGGGCCGAACGGGGCGGGAAAATCAACCCTGATCCTTCACCTGAACGGGATCCTTTCGGGGGGGCAGGGGCAGGTGTTCATTCAGGGACAGGAGGTATGCAGAAAAAACCTGAAGGTGATCAGATCGAAGATCGGTATTGTGTTCCAGGATCCTGATGATCAACTGTTTTCTCCAACGGTTTTTGATGATGTCGCCTTCGGTCCGCTGAATATGGGGCTAGGTGAGGAAAACGTGAGAGAGCGTGTAAAGCAGGCCTTAGAGGATGTGCGACTTTCAGGGTTCGGTGAGCGGTCCGCACACCATATGAGTTTCGGTGAAAAAAAGAGGGCGGCTTTGGCCACAGTTCTTTCCATGAAGCCTGATATTATTGTCCTCGACGAACCATCGAGCAATCTGGATCCCGCCAACCGCCGGCAGGTCATCGAGCTCCTGTCGTCACTGAAAAGGACCATGCTCATTGCGACCCACGACCTGGAGCTGGCCCTTGATGTGTGCACGAAGGGTATTCTTCTCGACTCGGGAAAAGTTGTAGCGTCAGGTGGAATGGAGGAAATACTCGGCGACGGGGCACTTATGACGGGGCACAACCTGGAGGTGCCCCTGTCTTTGATGTTGGGACTCAGGAATTAACCAGTCCCACGACCCATGCCCCAGGTAAACCCGGGTCTTGGGTCCTGGGTCGCAAATCCATAAGGATTTAACCAGTGACAAAAACCGCCGAAAGAATAGCCGAAATCGCGATCGTCGCTCTTCTCGTCTTTCTCGGGATTCAGTTTCTCCCGAGTCGGACTCCCACGACCGAAATATCCATCAATATACTGGCAGGAGCCAGGGTAAAATCCATGGATCCGGTTGAATCCGCATACTTCAAAAAGGAGCTTGCGCAGGCAAGGCTGGTCGTTGACGGTGACGGCGATGCGGCCGATATTTTAGAAGAGCTTAAGAAGAAGTATCCCGGCCGCCACGAGGTCTGGGCCCTTTCGGCCCGTTTTCTGGAGGTCGAGGGAAAAAACCTGGAGGCGCTTTCACACTATGCTCGCGCGGTGCGTCTTAACCCCAACTATATAGAAGAGGATTCCCCCATTTTTCTCGGCCACAGGATAAAGAGTCTGACTAATAACGTTTTGGAGGACCTGATATTAAAAAAGAGGAGATCCGGGCTTTCACCCGGGGAATCGGAGTACCTTAAGATAGCCTACTTTCTCCGTCGGCGTATGGCAGGGGGTTGTGAATGAAGTGGCTCAAAGGTGACGGTCTTCTCATAATGGCCAGCGGCCTTGCCCTTGGGTTTTTCGGGGCCGCGCTTGTCTTCTGGGGGAACCCTGCCAACTCAGGGATCTGCATCTCCTGTTTTACGGAGAACCTGGCCGGTGCGCTTGGACTGCACGCCAATACCCGCATGGCCTATCTCAGACCTGAACTTGTGGGGTTTATTGCGGGGGCTTTCCTCGTGGCCCTCGCTGGAAAAGAGTTCCGACCTCGGGCTGGCAGGCTTCCGGTTCACGGATTTATCCTCGGTGTTTTTCTCATTGTCGGTTCTTCCGTGTTCATGGGGTGCCCCATAAAGGTAATACTCAGGCTCGCTGCGGGTGACATGACGGCTCTGGCCGGTTTAGGCGGGCTGGCGGCCGGAATTTTCATCGGAATCCGCTTCCTGAAATCCGGCCTGGACCTGGGGGACGAGACTGCCCCGTCCGCACCCTTTCAGGGTGCAATAGTGCCGCTCATCTTTATCGCGCTTTTCATCCTTTCCCTGGCGGTTCCCGGACTGCTTATCAGGGGGGAAACCGGTCCCGCTGCCCATGCAGCACCCGTGGCAATATCCCTTTCTGCCGGACTTCTGATAGGCGCACTGGCCCAGAGGTCCCGTTTCTGCGTTGCCGGGAGCTTTTCAAACCTGTTTCTGGCAAGGGATTGGAGCCTCATGAGGGGGTTGCTGATCCTTCTTGTTTCAGCGACGGCGGTCAACATCTACCTGGGTTTTTTCAGGATGGGGATGATGGACCAGCCCGGCTCCCATCCGGATCATTTATGGAACGGCATGAGCATGCTTCTTGTGGGTTTTGCGTCCGTGCTGGCAGGAGGCTGCCCCTTCCGTCAGCTGGTTCTGGCGGGCGAAGGTCTCGTTGATGCTTCAGTTGTCATAGTCGGTATGGTGGTGGGAGGCAGCATTGTTCATCTATGGCAGATAACCAGCACTGCGGCCGGACCGACACCCGCGGGGAAAGTAGCGGTCCTCCTGGGATTGATTTACTGTTTCGCAGTAGTCAGGTTCCACAGAAGGGAGGGTTGAAGATCCTCAGTAGAAACCCGGACACTCTGGCCGCCGAATCGGGATTTGGGCTCACCTTGCCAAACAGGCCTGCGGATGGTATCAGTTCGCAGGGAAACACTGTGGGATGCCCGATCCGCAATGCCCCGCCGGAGTGTAAACCGTTATGACACGCAATAAATTCGTATATCTGAATAATGCAGCCACGAGCTGGCCAAAGCCCGAACAGGTAATTGAGAAAGTGTTATGGGCCTTGCGGGAGCTTTCCTCCACCCCCGGAAGGGCGGGGTATTCGGCCCTTCAGGGTGAACGGGAGATATTCGAGACAAGGGAGGAGGTGGCGCGGCTTATCGGCGCCCAGGACAGTTCGCGGATAATATTTACCTCCAACGCCACACAGGCACTGAACCTTGCCATCACGGGTTTTCTCAGGGAGGCCTGTCACGTAATTACGACCTCCATGGACCACAATTCTATTGTAAGGCCCCTCGCCAGAGCTGAAGATGAAATTGGTGTGGAGGTGACACGCGTTCAGGCCGACGAAAAAGGCATGGTCGGGGTGGGCGCGGTAACAGAAGCGATCACTCCCCGAACCAGACTGATCGTTCTGACCCATGCATCCAATGTCGTCGGATCCATACAACCCGTGGAGGAAATATGCGGTGCACTGGGAACCAGCGATGGGGTTCGGCCGGTTGTGCTGGTAGATGCCGCTCAAACAATTGGTGTTCTTCCACTGAATGTGGCCAAAACGGGGATCGATCTGCTAGCCGTACCGGGTCATAAATCCCTGTATGGACTTCAGGGAACAGGCTTTCTGTACATTGCTCCGGGAGTGGATCTCGTACCCATTATTGAAGGAGGTACAGGAGGGCAGTCAACCCTTGTCAGGCAGCCGGAGGTACTCCCGGAAAAGTTCGAGGCCGGCACTCCGAACACGCCGGGAATCGCGGCGTTGGGAGAGGCCATCCGTTTTATACATTCACGGGGGATCGACAACATCAGAAACCACGAACAGAAGCTTATTGAGATCCTCATTGAGGGTCTTTCGAAGATCCAGGGGGTTGTTCTGTATGGGCCCGCCTCTCCCGATGAGCGGGTAGCAGTCCTTTCCTTTAACGTAAAAGATCTTGATCCTGCCGAGGTGGAGTCGTTTCTGGAGCAGACCAGGAGCATTCAGTTACGAGTTGGCCTGCACTGTTCTCCCATGTCCCACAGGACCATTGGAACATTCCCTGAAGGTACTGTTAGGGTGAGCCCCGGGATTTTCAGTACAGAAGAGGATGTCCTTTCCCTCGTGGAGGGGGTACGGGAGCTTCAGAAGTTCAGGAGGAAAGATTGAACGCTGATCCAGGATCCTCTCGGGAAACCTCCTCAAACTCCTGTGTGGCTGTGTTTAAAACGACCCACCTGACCCTGAAGGCGGAAAAAGCGCTCAAAGATACCGGAGTCGAGCACCGTACAGTCATGAAGCCGCGGAAGATAAGCAGTGACTGCGGCCTCGCGATACGGCTGGATCCCTCCGATGTGGACAGGGCGAAGGATGTTTTTCTCAGCTCTGCCTGCCTGCCTGCCAGGATCTTTCACCTGGTTGGCAGGGAGTGGGAGTGTATGATGGAAGTGGATTCTGAGAACCTTTCAGGAACAGTGATCCGGGAGTGGTGATTTGAGGAAGTACGAAGATCTTGAATCCATCAGAGAAAAAGAAGTCGGCTGTGTTGCTGCTGTAGGCAACTTCGATGGTGTTCACACTGGTCACCGGGCGATCTTTCGGGAAACTGTTTCAAGGGCCGAAGATATTGCTGCCGATGGCCTTGTCCTCACCTTTTCGAGGCACCCCGCTGCCACCGTAATGCCGGATAACAAGCCCAGTGTGATAATGACTGTGGCAGATCGCCTCCGGATCGCCTCCGGCCTGGGGGTGAACGCCGCCCTGGTCCTGCCCTTTGACAGACAGACAGCGTCAATGATCCCGGAGCAGTTTGTCGAAGAGGTTCTTGTGAATACACTGTCAGTATCCGCTGTTGTTGCCGGGCAGGGGTGGCGGTTCGGAAAGGACAGGGCAGGGGATGTGGATCTTCTTTCGGCCCTTGGGCGGGAGAGAGGGTTTTGTGTTTACAGTGTCCCGTCTGTTTTTTTTAAGGGACTTCCCGTCAGCAGCACCAGGATCAGAGATACCCTTTCTGACGGTGACGTTGAGGGTGCGAGAAATCTGCTGGGCAGACCCCACTTTGTCAGAGGTACTGTAATTGAAGGCCAAGGGCGGGGGCGGGGACTCGGTTACCCCACAGTGAACCTGGATTGTGGTGATGTGATATTGCCCGCCAATGGTGTATACGGAGCGGCTTTTTCATTTGAGGGACGATCCGGACCTGCTGCTGTGAATATCGGGACCAGACCAACATTCGGAGGGGGGCCCCTTACGGTTGAGGCGCATCTTTTCGAGATCGATGAGAGACTGTATGACAGTGAGATAACGCTGTCTTTTCTCGCAAGGCTCAGGGACGAGATGACATTCGAGGATGAACATTCCCTGAGGGAGCAGATATCAGAGGATGTAAAAAGCGCGGTAAAGATCTTCTCACAGATCAGTTCGAGAGGCATCTCATTTTGAAAAAGATATCTGACCGACCGAGGTTATACGTTATCGGCTACCCGGTGTCCCATTCGGTTTCACCGGAAATTTTTAATGAGGCGTTTCGGGACACTGGGATGGAAGTTGAATACAGGGCTCTTCCGATCTCCCCGGGTGATCTTTCTCATGAAGTTGCCAGGCTTATCGCCGAAGGCGCCCTTGGGTTTAATGTAACTTTGCCCCACAAGAGAGCGATAATACCCCTCCTCGATATCGTGGATCATATGGCCTCTGAGGTGGGGGCGGTGAATGTTGTTGCCGTAGACGAAAAAACAGCCAGAGGATATAATACTGATATCTTCGGTTTTGAGTCCAGTTTAGATTATCTGGGAGTGTCGGACATCTCCGGCGGAAGTGCCCTTCTCCTGGGAAGTGGGGGTGCTGCCCGGGCGGCGGCGATATCCCTGGCGCGTATGGGAGCCGGCAGGATAATAATAGCCAATCGAACACTAAGCAAGGCAACCGAACTCGCCCGGACTCTGGAGGGCTTATATCCGGAAACAGAGCTTTTGGCTGTGGACATAAGATCTGAGTTATTAAAGAGTTCTGTCGGTGATCTCGCTATCTGTGTTCAGGCTACATCTCTGGGACTGTCCGGGGATGATCCTCTGCCCATGGATCCTTCGACCCTGCCGGGAGGCTGTTTCGTGTATGATCTCGTTTACGGAAAAGATGAGACAGCCTTTGTTCGGAGGGCAAGAGAGGCAGGTCTGGTCTCTGTGGACGGCAGGGAGATGCTCATCAGACAGGCTGCGGGTGCTTTTGAGATCTGGTTTGGCATGCCAGGACCTCTTGAGGCAATGAGGAGGGGGCTCGAAAGGGCACTTGGTTGCGGTAACCTCTTGACAAGATAACAGATTCGAATATAGCCTATAGGGTGGAACGCAGATAATGAAAACATACCTGAGAGGACGGAGAAATATATGGCCGCAGCGCGATTAGGTGAGATGCTGGTTAAAGCCAACCTGATCAGCGAGGATCAGCTTAAACAGGCCCTTGAAGAACAGAGTAAATCCGGTGGCAGGCTCGGCTATAATCTGGCGAAGCTCGATATCATGGAAGAAGGCGATATCGTTGCCTTTCTGAGCAAGCAGTATGGAGTACCCTCTATAAACCTTACCGAGTTCGAGATCGATTCCAATATCATAAAACTGATTCCGGGAAAGACAGCCAAGAAATATCAGCTTATTCCTGTTAGCAGAACCGGCGGTACCCTGACGCTGGCAATGGCGGATCCTACCAACGTTTTCGCCCTGGACGATATCAAGTTCATGACCGGCTACAACGTTGAGCCGGTTGTGGCATCCGAGACCGCCATCGAAGACTCCATCATGAAGTACTACGAGTCGGGGGGATTCGGTGGGGGCAAGGCATCCATCGACGCAGCCGAATTCGATCTCAGTGAGCTGGACGGAGGTACATTCGACGGGGAGATGGAAGCGGGCCCTGTAATGGACGTGGATGAATTCGACAACCTGGTCAAGGGTGCCGTGGACGAAGTCGAAGTCGTGGAAGATATTCAGGATGATATCCTGTCTGGTGAGGTGGACGCGCCCATCGTAAAGCTTGTTAACGGTGTCCTCATAAAGGCCTTCAAGATGAAGGCCAGTGACATTCATATCGAGCCCTACGAGAAGATCATGAGGATACGCTACCGCCTGGATGGTGTCTGCAAGACCATGATGAACCTCCCCCTCAAGATCCGCAACGCGGTGATCTCCCGCGTAAAGATCATGTCCAAACTGGACATCGCCGAGAGACGTCTTCCCCAGGACGGCCGGATCAAGATGAAACTCGGCCGACGCGCCGAGGTGGATTTCAGGGTTTCAGTGCTTCCGACCCTTTTTGGTGAGAAGGTTGTCCTCAGGCTTCTGGATAAATCAACCCTTCAGCTCGACATGACGAAGCTCGGATTCGAGAAGCTGGCTCTGGGGGAGTTCAAGGAGGCTATTCACAAGCCCTACGGCATGGTACTTGTCACGGGCCCCACAGGCAGCGGGAAGACGACTACTCTTTACTCCGCGCTGGCGGACCTGAACCAGGAAGATGTGAATATCATGACGGCTGAAGATCCTGTTGAGTTCAACCTTATGGGTATAAACCAGGTGCAGATGCACGATGAGATCGGGCTGAACTTCGCCGCTGCCCTGAGATCTTTCCTTCGCCAGGATCCGGATATTATCCTCGTTGGAGAGATCCGTGACTACGAAACGGCCGAAATAGGGATCAAAGCCGCCCTTACAGGACACATGGTGCTGTCGACCCTGCACACTAACGATGCGCCCAGCACGATCAACAGGCTGCTTAATATGGGTGTTGAGCCGTTCCTGGTGGCTTCGGCCGTTATCATGGTTGTCGCCCAGAGGCTGGCGAGAAAGGTCTGCGACTCATGTAAACAGGTTATCGATGTCCCCGCCAAGGCTATGGAAGATATCGGCTTTACGAAAGAAGAGGTCAAGGAGGGCATCACCTGTTATGCCGGCGAGGGCTGCAACACCTGCGGTGGTACAGGCTTCAAGGGCCGGGTAGCCCTGTATGAAGTCATGTTTGTGAATGATGAGATAAAGGATGTGATCCTTCAGGGAGGGACTACATTCGAGATAAAGGAAGCCGCGATTCGTGCCGGAATGATGACCCTGAGAATGAGCGGTTTACATAAGATAAAAGATGGTGTAACGACTATTGAAGAAGTTCTCAGGGTTACCTTCGGAGATTAATTCAGCAACGGACTGCAACTGAACTGATCGATATTTTTTTGGAGGTGCTTTATGGCACAGGGTACGGGACAGGGACCGGCAGCCTCCGGGAGGGAAGGGGCTGAATTATCCGGAAAAACTACCAATATTCACCAGCTCCTTAAATTCATGGTGGAAAACGATGCCAGCGATCTCCATATAACACCGGGAACGCCCCCACAGCTGAGAGTTGACGGGAAGCTCAGGCCGCTTAATGTGGATATGATGGGACCTGCTGAGACGAAAAAGGTAGCCTACAGCCTTCTGACCGATGCGCAGAAGCACACTTTCGAAGAGGAAAGGGAACTGGATTTCTCCTTTGGTGTAAAAGGGCTGTCCAGGTTCAGGGCAAATATGTTCATGACCCGGGGTTCGGTGGGTATGGCCATCCGTACGATCCCCTTCGAGACCTGGACCTTCGAAGAGCTGGGCTTGCCTCCGATAGTCGAAGAACTTACGAAGAAACCCACTGGTCTTGTTCTTGTAACGGGGCCCACAGGGAGCGGTAAGTCAACGACCCTTGCGGCGATGGTGGATCGAATAAATACTTCCCGGAACGAGCACCTCATCACTATCGAGGACCCCATTGAATTTCTCCATCCCCATAAGAACTGCGTGGTGAACCAGCGTGAGGTGGGCTCCGATACGGATTCTTTCAGGAAGGCACTTAAATACATCCTCAGGCAGGATCCCGACATCGTCCTGATAGGTGAGATGAGAGATCTGGAAACGATCGAAGCTGCACTGAAAGTGGCCGAGACGGGCCACCTGGTGTTTGCCACGCTGCATACCAACGGTTGTGTCCAGACCATTAACCGGATCATCGATGTATTTCCTCCCTATCAGCAATCCCAGGTCCGGGCGCAGCTCTCCTTCGTCCTGGAAGGTGTTCTTTCCCAGACCCTCCTTCCAAGGAAAATGGGTGGGCGCATGCTGGCCTTGGAGATAATGATCCCCAATGCAGCAATTCGCAACCTGATCCGAGAAGACAAGGTACATCAGATCTATTCCAGTATGCAGGTTGGGCAGACAAAGTACGGTATGCAGACCATGAACCAGTCCCTCCTGGACCTCCACCACAAGGGTGTTGTCCACCTTGATACTATCCTTGGCCGAACCACTAACCCGGAGGAGCTGCGCCAGATGCTCAGCCAGGCCGGAGTCAATCTAACCGAGGTAAGCGGCTCAACTGTGAGGGTCGAAAGTCCCGCCGGACCACGGCGGTAGTGATCCCGTTAAATCGGGGAGGTAACTGATGCCTGTATTCAAGTGGGAAGCTCGGACAAGGCAGGGAGATATAAAGAAGGGTGAGTTGGAAGCCCAGAATACAGAAGCTGTCCACTCAGCCCTGCGCAGACAGGGGCTCAGCCCCATCAAGGTCAAGGCCAAGCCGAAAGAGATCAAGATAAATATCCCCGGACTGCGCGGCAAGAAGATAAAGGAAAAGGATATTGTCGTCTTCACGCGACAGTTCGCGACCATGATCGATGCCGGACTGCCCTTGGTCCAGTGTCTCGAGATACTTGCCGGACAGGCTGATAACAAGATGCTGGGGAGCACGCTTTCCAATATCCAGTCCGATGTTGAGGGTGGAGCCTCCTACGCTGAAGCACTGGAAAAACACCCCAAGGTGTTTGATACGCTTTATGTGAACATGGTGGCCGCGGGGGAGACCGGCGGTATTCTCGATACTATCCTGAACCGTCTGGCCGTCTATATGGAGAAGGCTATTGCTCTGAAGAAGAAGGTTAAATCCGCTATGGTCTATCCCCTCTCCATCCTTGCAGTCGCTGTGCTGGTGGTGGCTATCCTCATGGTATTTGTTATCCCCAAATTCGCGGATATGTTTATCGGCTTTGGAGGAGAGCTGCCTGCTATCACTCAGATAGTGATTAATATCAGCCATTTTGCGGCGAGTTGGAAGATGGGTGTGGTGGTGGCCGGTTTTTTCTTTTTTGTATTTATCATGAAGAGATATTACGGCACCGAGAATGGCCAGAGGAGGATCGACCGCATTTTTTTAAGGCTCCCTGTGTTCGGTATGCTCATCCGGAAGGTCTCAGTGGCAAAGTTCACCCGGACCCTCGGGACAATGCTCTCGAGCGGTGTGCCCCTGCTCGATGCTCTGGAGATCTGTGCCAAAACTTCGGGAAATAAAGTGGTAGAGGACTCTGTCTTCTACACAAAACAAAGCATCAGTGAAGGTAAGACGGTAGCCGAGCCCCTGGAGGAGACAGGGGTATTTCCCCCGATGGTTGTTCAAATGATCAGCGTGGGAGAAGCTACTGGTGCCCTTGATGCCATGCTCAGCAAGATCGCTGATTTCTACGACGAGGAAGTAGACACGGCTGTGGATGCCCTTACCTCGTTAATGGAGCCGATGATGATGGTCTTCCTCGGGGGCGCCATCGGTTTCGTGGTCATCGCGATGTACCTGCCGATCTTCAAGATGGCCGCACTGGGCTAAAGGAAGATATGGCCAAAGGGGCTTACAGCGCCCGCTCAGCACAGACGTCAGGACTGGATTTTCTACTAAAAGTCCTGATGCTATTCAGGGTGGTTACTATCACCCTCCTGCTGGGAGTGACCGTGGTTGCCCAGGTAAAGGGCAGCCAGATCCTGTTCTTCGCTCCCCTCTACTATATCTATCTCCTCATAGTGGCGGTTTATCTCGCCACGATCCTGTTTTCATCGGTCTTTCACCAGGTCACGGATATCAAACAGTTCAGTTTTATCCAGGTTGGCTTCGACCTTGTCCTGTATACCATCATTGTTTTCCTTTCAGGCGGGTATGAGAGCCCCTTCCCGTTTCTGTACCTCTTCTCGATCCTGTGGGCGTCCCTGGGCTTCCCGGGCGGGGGTTACTGGACCGCGTCCTTTTCATCTATCCTGTACGGCGCTGTAGTCGACCTTGGGTACTACGGCATTCTGCTGCCTCCTCACAAGGAGGCCCTGGCCCTCATCTCATCTTCCAACCCCTGGGATATAATCGGCAGGATCATGCTGTATATAACCGCATTTTTCGCCGTTGCCTTTCTCGGCAATCAGATGGGAAAAAGGTACAGGAGTACGGAGGAGGCCCTCACGGAGAAGACGGCGGATCTTGTCAGTCTCCAGCATCTTAGCGATATTGTTTTCGACAGTATCAACAGCGGTATTGTGGTCCTTGGTCCAGATGGGCGTGTTATTACGGTCAACTCATCCGGTGCAGATATCCTGGGGATCGATAACCCTGATGAGATCAATACCTTTGCCGGTGATATCTTTAACGATGTTCCCATCGAAAATCTGTGCGAGAGCGCCGCGTCCGGTATGCTGAACCGGTGGGAGGGGATTTTCACCGACACTTCCGGCCGGCACTGTATCTTCGGCCTCTCCATATCAAGGCTCAAGGACCCCGAAAAGGGTTATGTGGTTGTCTTCCAGGATCTGACTGAATTCCGTGATATGGAGGAGAAGCTCAAATCCGCTGAAAAGCTTTCCGCTGTGGGACGCATGGCGGCGAGCATCGCCCATGAGGTAAGAAATCCCCTTGCTTCCATGAGCGGATCCATTCAGATGCTGAAAGATTCCCTGGAACTCGGTACTGAGGACAACGATTTAATGGAGATAGTCCTGAGGGAGACTGGAAGACTGAATACCCTGGTAGAGGAGTTCCTGACCTACGCCCGTCCTCCTTCTCCCAGGTTCGAAAATGAGGACCTGAGAAAGATCGTCACTGAAACGATCACGATCCTGGAGGGGAGCGCCGACTCCAACGGTATTGTCCTTAAAGAGGAAATACCCGACGGGCCTGTTATTATGGCAATGGATCCCGGACAGATGTACCAGATCCTTCACAACCTGGCCAAGAACTCCCTGGAGGCCATTGACGGCGGCGGGGAGATACTTATCAAACTTGAAATTCATGAAGACGAGGATCCACCTCGGGCTGTTCTATCTGTCGCTGACACGGGAAGCGGCATATCGGATGACATCCTCCCGGAGATCTTCGAGCCTTTTAAGACGACCAAACCCAAGGGCACGGGACTGGGACTCGCGATAGTCTACCAGCTGGTTCAGATACACAAGGGCACCATAGACGTTTTAACCGATCCGGAAAAGGGTACGACCATCACGATCACCCTTCCGGCCAGGAGTGAAGGATGAGTGCTGGAGCCAAGGGTCGAATTCTGGTTGTGGACGATGAGAGAAGCATGCGGGAGATGCTGGATATTTTCCTCGGGCGGGAGGGGTACCAGGTAACTGAATGCGCCTCCGGGACGGAGGCCCTGCGCCTCCTGGACCAGAAGGAACCCTTCGACCTGGTAATAACCGATATTAATATGCCGGGTTTGTCCGGCTTCGACCTCTTAAGAGAGATAAGGGATAAATTTACAGACCTTCCTGTTCTCATGATCACAGCGTACGGATCTCCCGATTCGGCAGTGGAAGCCATGAAGCTGGGTGCCACGGATTACATCACCAAGCCGTTCCGGATCGAGGAGATAAAGGCCAGGATCAGCGCCTCTGTGGAGAGAAGACGTCTGGCAGAGGAAAACATCGAGCTGCAGCGGCTTTTGGACAGCAGGTACGGGTTCGACAACATTATAGGAAAGAGCGCCAAGATAAAGGGCGTATTCGACATGATCGGACGGCTTTCCGACATGGACAGCACTGTGGTTATTTCAGGGGAGAGCGGTACCGGCAAGGAGCTGATAGCCAGGGCCCTGCACCATCACAGCCCTTCCGGAAAGGGGCCTTTTGTCACGCTGAACTGCGGCGCTCTGGTTGAAACTCTCCTGGAAAGCGAGCTATTCGGCCACAAAAAAGGATCTTTTACGGGAGCCGAGTCGGACCGGGTGGGTCTTTTTGCCACTGCCAGCGGCGGGACCCTCTTTCTTGACGAGATCACTGAGACATCCATGGCGCTGCAGGTGAAGCTGCTCAGGGTTGTTCAGGAAGGTGAAGTAGTCCCCGTGGGTGACACACAGGCCCTGAGTGTGGATGTGCGGATCGTGGCCGCGACAAACAGGGATCTTGCCAGGGAAGTCAAGGAGGGGCGTTTCAGGGAGGATCTCTACTATCGCCTGAATGTAATACATATCCACGTTCCTCCCCTCAGGGAAAGGAAAGAGGACATCCCTCTTCTGGTGGAACACTTCCTGAAAACTCTGTCAGAAAGGCAGAATCAGGAAGTAAAGGAGGTGGCCCATGAGGCGATGGCAAGACTGATGGAATACAGCTTTCCAGGGAATGTCAGGGAACTGGAAAATATAATTGAAAGGGGCGTTGCCCTTTC
>JBGMRC010000003.1:0-25945 GCA_048061075.1 bacterium
CGTGGCCGCCGCCCACGACTATTACATCAAATTCCGTCGGGTGGCGGAATCGATCATTACCAGGCTTGTTTTCAGATTGTTTCACGTGAAACACTTCCTTCGGTCCCAGGACCCACGACCCAGGACCCAGGTGTACCACGCTATTGCGTGGAGTTTCCAGTTTCTGATTTCTAGTTTCTAGTAAAACTTAACGCCTGCCTTTATCCCCTCCACCCCCTTCATCCCTGTTAGAATCAACCGCCGGCCATTATAAATGCACTATACAGAAATCCAACCAACTAATTGGGAGATGAGCCCATAATATCTAACCGCCAAAAGCAAGATTACAATATTGTAATTCTATTTACCGATGCAGAACCGGGAGAAGATCTCCTCCAAAATCTCGTCGTTTGTAACCTCACCCACGAGCTCTCCCATGTGCATCAACGCCTCGTCTATATCCACTGCGAGGCATTCTGGAGACGCTTCGGGACTGGAAACTTCCAGCGCCCGCTTGCAGGACTCTATCACCCCCGCAAGGGCCCTCTTCTGGCGAAGCGATGTTACCACTGCTCCCGAAGACAGCTTCTGGTTGCCGAAAGCGGTCTGATACACAGCATCCCTTAGCTTTTCTATCCCCTCCCCTGTTTTGGCGGAGATATAAACTGCCTCCTCTGGCATCTCACTGTTTGCGGTGAGCAGATCTGTTTTGTTGGCCACAATAATTCTTTGCGCATTTTCTGTTTCTTTCAGCAGGGCCCTGTCTCCTTTTCCCAGCTTTCTTGACTGATCAATGACCACCAGAACCAGATCGGCTTTTTTCATAACTTTTCTCGTCCTGAAGATGCCCTCCACTTCCACCTCACTGGCGCCATCTCTTATGCCTGCCGTGTCAACAACCTTCAGCGGAATCCCTCTTATCTCAATCCTTGCTTCGATAAAATCCCTGGTGGTGCCGGGTATCTCGTGTACTATTGCCCTCTCTTCCTGCAGGAGGGCATTAAGCAGGCTCGATTTTCCCACATTCGGTGTGCCGGCTATGGCCACAGAAAGGCCGTTGGCAAGGGCGATCCCCTCCTTTGCCGTTGAGATCAGCTCCTGTGCCAGAAGCCTGGAGTCGGAGATCAGGGTCCTGAGGTGCTCCGCTTCAGGCTCCTGGACGTCCTCCGGGAAATCTATGGCCGATTCACTAAGGACCTTTGCCTCTTTAAGCTTTTCCCTGATCCTTCCCGCTGCCCCTGAAAGGGCCCCATCAACCTGTCGCAGCATGACCTTTCGGGCCTCGTCGGTTTCCGCAAATATATGTGACGCTACCGCTTCTGCCTGAGCAAGGTCCATCCTGCCGCTTAAAAAGGCTCTTCGGGTAAACTCCCCCGGTTCAGCCAATCTGGCCCCGGCATCCACCGCAGCCTCCAGCAGCGCTCTAAGAATAAGGGGGCCGCCGTGGGCTGTTATCTCCGCCGTATCCTCTCCGGTATATGATCGCGGTCTGTGGAAGGTTATTAAGACAGCCTGGTCTATGGAATCAGCAGGAACATCGGGCTGGTGGGCGCGGCCGACAAGAGCGAAGCGTTGCTCTGGCGGAAAGTCTTTCCACCCACCTGCGGGTGTAAAGATCCGTTTGCAAAGCAAAATTGCATCCGTTCCGGAAATCCTCACCATTCCTACACCGCCCGGGCCGGGAGGCGTGGAAACGGCCGCGATGATATCGGTGTCAGGCATGTTCCTGGAGGGTGAGGTTTATTTCCTGCCCTTCTTGGACTTTTTCTTTACTGCCGGCTTTTCGGGCTCTTCAGCTTCTTTTTCCTTTTGGCCCTTGAGCATATAGTATTGATGCCCTATTGTCAGTATGTTGTTCACAGTCCAGTATATAACCAGACCCGAAGGCAGGTTCACGAACAGGGCGGTGAAGACAATGGGCATGAAGAGCATGATCTGCTGCTGCCTGGGGTCCCCCGTGGCGGGTGTCATCTTCTGCTGCAGGAACATTGTGGCGCCCATCACGATAGGAGTTATGTAAAGTGGGTCCTTGGCGGACAGGTCTGTTATCCACAACACGAACGGGGCATGCCTGAGCTCTATGGCTCCGAGCAGTGCCCTGTAAAGGGCAAAAAATACCGGTATCTGCACAAGTATGGGCAGGCATCCACCCGCCGGGTTTACCTTGTTCTCTTTGTACAGGGCCATGATCTCCTGGTTTAGCTTCTCCTTGTCCTTTTTGTACTTGTCCCTCAGCACATTTATCTGGGGCTGGAGCTTCGACATATTCTTCATGGACTTGAAGCTCGCGTTGGAAAAGGGGATAAAAGCGATCTTTATGAGAATGGTCAGTATGATGATGGCCGTACCGTAGTTGCCGACATACCTGTAGAAATAGTTCATAAGCACAAGCAGTGGCTTGGCGATAAAGGCGAACCAACCCATGTCCACGGTCTCGGCAAGGGAGGGATCAACCGCTTTTAGTGAATCCAGTTCCTTCGGGCCCATATAGGTCAGGGCCTTCAGGCTCATGGCTGTGCCCGGTTCCAGCTTTACCTGTGTGTACAGACCGATCGCTACCCTGCCGTCGTTCATTTTCCTGACAATAGCTCTTTCCGAGCCGTTCCTCGGTAGCATGGCCGCTACGAAATACATATCCTGGCTGGCGATCCAGTCGGGTATCTCCTCGTAAAGCTCTGTGCCTTCAAGCTTCTTGCTCTTGATCTTTCTGGACTTGCCTTCGGTCCGGACAACAGCACCCTTAAAGCCGTACCTGCTGGTCATCCTGCTGCCGGTCTTTTCCCCAAGGATCTCCAGCCCCGGTGTCCACGAATAGATAAGTCGCCCGGAGATGGGCTCTGTCCTGCGGTTTACGAGCCTGATCTGTCCGTCAACGGCATAGGAGTCTCCGGAAAAGGTCAGAGATTTAGACATTTCAAGTCCATCGCGGGTTCTGTACCTGAAAGTAACACTGCCCTCTTCGCCCTCTGCCAGGATAATATCCCCTCCTTCGACCAGAAACAGGGCCTCCGCAAAACCCAGTGGCCCACCAACACCAACCAGTTCAGCCGTCAGGGGAAAATTTGTGCCGGATGGATCTCTTACAAGCTGTACTCTCGAGTCTGGATCCTTCAAGTTCTGCAGGAAGTTCTTGAGGATGACGCTTTTTAAAACACCGCCCTTGTTAGTGAGGACTGCGGTGTAAAGAGGAGTGTCGACTCTTATGGTCTTCTCCTCTCCCGCAACTATGGGTTCGGCTGTCTTGCCGGGAGCCACCTGGACGGGAACGGTCTCAGTCTCTGCCGCTTCCGGCACCTGAGTACCTTCCTCAACAGCAGGTGAGCCCTGCTGTTCCCTCTGGGGCGCTACGAAGTAGTACTGGTAAACAAACAGAAAAATAAATGATATGGCGAGAGTGAGGAACAGCCGCTTTGATTGATCCTCCATCTATACGGCCTTCCTTCCCCTGGCGGCAGGGACAGGATCCAGCCCCCCTCTTGTGAGGGGTTGGCACTTGAGGATTCTCGTTACAAAAAGCGCAGTTCCCTTAACAGTCCCATGAGTCTCAATAGCCTCGAGGGCATATTCCGAACATGTGGGTATGAACCTGCACGATGCCGGCAGCGCGGGAGATATCCACGTTCTGTATATCTTTACTGCAACCATGATCGGCTGTTTCAATTTCCGGACCCCTCTATTGTCAGGCCGGCGTTTCTTGCCAGTTCCAGATATTCCTCCTTCATCTCATTAAAGCCCGCATCCCGAGCTCTGCCTCTTGCTATTGCCACAACGTCAAAGCCTGTTTTTATCCGGCGCATGTGAATCCTCTCTATCTCCCGAATGCGTCTTCGTACGCGGTTTCTCTTTACGGCATTGCCTAACTTCCTTGAAACCGTCAGCCCGAACCGTGAGGTGGTTAATCCATTTTCAAGGGAAAGAAGGATCAGAAAGCGGCCCTTTTTCATTTTGCCCTTTTGCTGGATCCTCAGGTAGTCAGAGCGGCTACGCAGACGGGTCGAACCAGGGAATCGAAGATCCAACCTCCGATCACTCAGACGGACAGGCGCTTTCTTCCCCTGGCCCGTCTTCGTTTCATTATCAATCGACCTGACCTTGTTCTCATCCGAAGCCTGAACCCGTGTGTTCTCTTCCGGGAAATGTTGCTCGGCTGGTATGTTCTTTTCAAGGTGTTTCCTCCTGCTATTTCTATCCCACGTTGTAGGGGTTTTCTTTTTGGTCATCTGTAACCTGTGTGCCTGCAAAATAAAAAGGAACGAGATTATATAACAGAGAAATTTAGGTTATTCAAGGATATAGTATAGCCCTTTGGTAGAGGTAGGAGGATGAAAATTAATAAGTTGATAGTTGTTGGTTGCTTGTTTGCTTGGAACTTGGAACTCCACGCTTAAGCGTGACTTGCTGACTACAAGATGCTGTGCTTTCAAATCGGTCACCCACTATGAAACGAAAAAAGTTTAATTTTGCAGCCCGAATCACTCAATTTCGCTTGCCCAAATCTGAACCCATCTGATATACAGAACCTTACCCCTACTGAGGAGGGTGCCGGGAGAAATCCAGGATGCCGAAGTCGGCAGTTGGATCCGGCTGGTCGGTGGTGAGAGCAACCTCTCTCCACGACTGCCAAAAGGGTTTAAGTTACCGATAAATCATTTTTTTTTACTATCATTCCACAAATCTACAGGTGTCGGTGACAATGCCCCTCAGGTAGTCGTTATAAAGCCGTAAATTACTATTATTTAAAGTGTTTTTAGCCTTTCCACACCTGTGGAAAACCCTGTGTGTAAGTAAAGAGCGTACAGACGCCGTTCTGTCGGCTCAAAACCTCTGGAATTGAACGGAAAATGCCTGCTGCCGATTTGTGGAATAGAGTTCTCGACTCTCTTGAGGACGAGGTAAACGCTCACATATATAACACCTGGTTCGGTCCCCTCGAGCCTAAATCCCTGGACAACAAGAACCTGGTTCTGGAGGCACCCCATTCCTTCATCCGTGACTGGATAGAGGAAAACTATATAACCACTATGACAAAATCGGTTCAGTCCCTGTCCGGCAAGAAACTGGCTGTTAAGATAGTTGTCGGGGGTGGGGCCATAAACGAGCCTGGGGTAGCTGAACCCGAACCCACAGAGGATACAGCGATCACCCACCCTTCCGAATATCACAATACAAGGTCAAACAACAGAAGCCTGAATCCAAAATATACCTTTGATTCCTTTGTCGTGGGTTCCTCGAACCAGTTTGCCCATGCAGCTGCTATGGCGGTCGCAGAGCACCCTGCAAGGTCCTACAACCCTCTTTTCATATATGGAGGTGTCGGTCTCGGGAAAACCCACCTCATGCACGCCATTGGACATCACGTATTGAAACACGACCCCTCTTCCAAGCTCTGTTACCTGTCCTCGGAAAGATTCATGAACGACCTGATAAACTCTCTGAGGTTTGACCGCATGGTTCAGTTCAGAGAGATGTACAGGAACATGGATGTTTTGTTGGTAGACGACATTCAGTTCATAGCCGGGAAGGAAAGAACCCAGGAGGAATTCTTCCACACCTTTAATACTCTCTTTGACTCTCACAAACAGATAGTAGTTTCATCTGATAAGTTCCCAAAAGAGATCCCCGACCTGGAAGAGCGCCTGCGCTCCCGTTTTGAATGGGGTCTTGTAGCGGACATACAACCTCCGGACCTGGAAACAAAAGTTGCCATCCTGGAGAAAAAAGCAGAGCTTTCCGGCATCTCTCTTCCGAAGCAGGTCTCTCTTTTCATGGCGGAAAACACAACGTCCAACATCAGGGAGCTCGAAGGTTACCTGCTGCGGGTTGTTGCCTTTGCCACTATCAAGAAAGCAAAACTTATAACCATGGAGTTGGTCGAGGAAGCCCTGAAAAATTTCATCGACCAGAAACAGAAGATCATTACTGTGGACCAGATACAGAAAGAGGTTGCCGGTTTTTACAATCTCAAGATAAGCGACCTGAAATCCAAAAAGAAAAACAAAGCCCTCATCCTGCCGCGGCACGGAGCCATGTTCCTTACTCGGCGCCTTACCGATCTCTCTCTTCCTGAGATCGGTAGACAGTTCGGAGGAAGGGATCATACTACTGTTATGCACGCCCTGCAAAAGGTGGAAAACATACTCGGGAACGACCCTGATTATGAGAGGACAATGGATACCCTTACCAGGAAGATCGAAGACCTATAAGTATTCTTCACCACAGAGCACACAGAGTTTTTTTGGGGGGCTACCAAACACCACATCGAATTAAAATCAAACCAGAACGCACACCTGTCTTGTTCATCACTTTATTACTATTCATTTCTTAACCCAACAAAAGTTTTCTTCTGTGTGCTCTGTGACTCTGTGTTCAAAAGGTGTTTTTCTTCTCTTTGGTGAAAAGTTGTTGTTAACCCACTGGATAAGTCTATGGAAAGATTTGTAGAAAGACATTGTCATGGTGTTTCTGTGGATTAATAAAACATATCCTCATATTCTCCCACAGAATCATCCACACCTGTTTTTCTTTACTTCCGAACATTTATAGACATTTCCCCGGAATACACAGTTACTTCTTTACCTACTACTATATTTTATTTATAATTAAAAGAAGTGTTAAGTGACACTTACGGTGAGAAGCAGCCTTTAAAAAATCACACCATTATCATGAGCACCGTTTGTGCTGCGATAGAGCAACAGTGGGACAATTATTCTCACACACAAAAGCTTGAAGAATTTATTTTAAGTAAATGATATATCACCGAAGACATACAGCACTGTCAGAGTGTGTTTGTATTATCGAAGCAAGGGGCCGACTCTGATGTTTATAAACCAAGAACAGGAGGTCTGTAGTGTTAGCGTTCTCAGTAAACAGGGAAGATTTTCTCCGGGGCCTGTCCCGCGTACAGAATATCGTTGAGAGAAAGAATACGGTTCCTATTCTCAGCAACGTTTTGTTGGACGGGACAGGGAAAAAGCTCAAATTGCTGGCGACGGACATGGAGGTTGGTCTTTCGGGATACATTGAGGCAGCCACAAAAAGCGAGGGTGCCGTAACCATATCGGCGCGAAAGCTGTTTGAAATAATAAAAGAGCTTCCGACAGAGTCTGAAATTACGCTGCAGGTTAAGGACGATAACGTATCACAAATAACTTGTGGTACCTCCTCTTTTGAACTGAAGGGTCTGCCAGCTCAGGATTTTCCAAATCTTCCGGGTTACGAAGACTCTAATTTCTTTTCCCTCGATTCCGTGGTTTTCAAGGAGATGATAAGGAAAACAATTTACGCGGCATCTACAGATGAGACCAGATACAACCTCACAGGGATACTTTTTGCCATGGAGGAGGATTCCGGCAAGGGGTTTGTCCGCATGGTGGCAACGGATGGTCACAGACTTGCCATGGTTATCAGGGAGGCCAATGGAAAGATCCGGCCAGGTGAGAGCGTTGTAATACCCAGGAAATCACTTAACGAGGTTAAACGCCTGCTGGACGAGGGAGGCGGTGATATAGAGCTTGACTTCGCAAAACAGCACGGCGTTTTCAGAAAAAACTCAACAGTGCTTACAACACGCCTTATAGATATGTCGTTCCCCAGCTATCAACAGGTGGTCCCGAAGGGTGACATGAGCGCTGCTATAGTTTCAAGGAAAACCCTTACATCAGCCATTCGAAGGGTAGCCCTTTTGTCATCTGAAAGATCCCGTGCGGTCAAGTTCTCCTTTTCCGGAACATTGCTTACAATCCATACCAACAACCCGGACCTGGGAGCGGCAACAGAATCGGTGCCGATCCAATACGACGGCGACGATATGGAAATAACCTTCAATGCCAAGTATATGCTTGACACACTCGGGACAATGGATGCGGACGACATTACCGTAAATCTTTCTGATGAGCTAAGCCCTTGCCTGATAACCCAAAAGGAAGACGAAGGATACATAGCGGTTATCATGCCTATGCGCGTCTGAATATGAAGCTTCTCTGGACCGAACTGGACCGATTCAGGAATCTGAAAAAACAGAAGGTTTATCTTCATCCCCGCTTCAACCTGCTTGTTGGAGGGAATGGTCAGGGCAAGACCAACTTTTTAGAGGCGGTCGGATATCTGGGAACCCTCAAATCCTTCAAGTCAGCGAGTAGGTCAGAAATGATCGAACATGGTGCCGACATGTGCAGAGTGACCGGCAGATTTGAAAACACACTGACAGGTTGGACAGCCTCTTTCTCACTGGCGCACGATAGCCGCGATCAGTTTCTTGACGAGAAGAAGATACCATCTCCTGATGAGTACCTGAGGTGGTCGGGAATTGTGAGTTTTATTCCAGAGGATGTAGGTCTGGTCTCAGGAAGCCCGTCGTCGAGGAGAAAAGCTATTGACAGGGCAATTTTTCAGAAGACGGATGGATACGCTGCTGAATACAGAAAGTTTCTGAGGGTTCTGAGAAACAGGAATGCGCTCTTAAGGAACCCAGGCGCCTCGAAAGAAGAGTGGAAAAGCTGGACAAGATCCCTTTCCGGCGTTGCCTCCGTGATCATCAAACACAGAGTCGGACTTCTTTCAGAGATCAACCCTCACATGGAGCGCATCGGCAAAGAGTTGGGACTTGACGGAAAGCTCAGCCTGGACTACCTTCCCACCTTTTGCCTGGAGAACAACGCTTCGAAAGAGGATATTACAGAAGCTCTTGACAAAGGTTTTATGGATGCGAAGACGCGCGACATGGAAGCCTGCCATACTACGGTCGGACCACACAGGGATGATATAAGTTTTTTTCTTGGTGGACAGAGCCTGGCAAGGTACGGTTCCCAGGGACAGAAGAGAGCCGCCGTTCTCGCTTTTAAACTGTCCGTTGCCAAGACCCTGAAAGACAAGCGGGGCAGCTACCCGTTGGTGCTGTTAGATGACGTTGCCTCTGAGCTGGACGAGACAAGAAGAAGGGCCCTGGGTTCATTGATCACGGGAATAGATGCCCAGTTTGTTGTCACCACGACTGGCGATGACTATATGTTTCTGTCTGACCGCAAGGGATACGTTATGACGGTAAAAGACGGGAAAATAGAAAAAATTGGGAACAAGGGAGATTAAAACTTGGCTGAAACCAAAAAGAAAAAGAATGCTAGAACCGCAAAGATCTCCGGAGGCGCCGGAAAAACAACCGGAGCCGCGGCAAAGAGGAAAAAAGCATCAAAAGCAGGATCCAAGGTTCAGCTGAAAAAAGCCCCTGCCAGAAAAAAAGCTACCAGCACAATGCGGGGCAAGATGTACACCGCAAAGGAGATCAAAGTCCTTGAAGGACTGGAAGCGGTTCAGCGCAGACCCGCAATGTACATTGGAAACACTTCCACTGAGGGCCTTCATCACCTGGTGTACGAAGTGGTGGATAACAGCATCGATGAAGCCATGGCTGACTACTGCGACAAGATCCTTGTTACTATTAGAGCTGATAACAGTGTCATCGTGGAGGATAATGGTCGCGGCATCCCGGTAGACAGACACAAGGAGGCAAAAAAACCCGCCGCGGAAGTTGTTATGACAACCCTTCACGCAGGTGGCAAGTTCGAAAGCTCCGCCTACAAAATATCGGGCGGCCTCCACGGTGTCGGGGTTTCTGTTGTAAATGCTCTTTCCGAGTGGCTCCTCCTGGAGATCAGGCGGGAGGGGAAAGTCTATCAACAGACCTATAACAGGGGTAAACCCACCGGAAAGCTTGAAGCTATCGGCAAGACCAGAAAAACCGGGACCAAAATAACCTTCCTGCCGGACAGCAAGGTCTTTGAGACAACGGAGTACTCCTTCGACATCCTGTCAAAACGCTTAAGAGAACTCTCCTTCCTTAATGCCGGCGTATATATAAAGATCGAGGATGAACGGGCGGACAAGAAGAACGAATTCCAGTACAAAGGCGGAATAATTTCTTTTGTGGAGCACCTGAACAGGAACAGGGCCGTTGTCCACAAGAAACCCATCTCCATATCCGGCAAGAAGGGTGAAGTAGAAGTGGATATCGCCCTCCAGTACAACGACGGTTACGCCGAAAACCTCTTTTCTTTTGCCAATAATATCAATACCCACGAGGGAGGAAGCCACCTTGTGGGTTTCAAAGCAGCGCTTACCAGGACGGTGAACCACTACGCATCTTCCAACAACCTCCTGAAAAATGTAAAGAACGGCCTGACAGGAGACGACATCCGGGAGGGACTTACTGCCGTTATATCTGTGAAGCTTCCCAATCCCCAGTTCGAGGGGCAGACCAAGATGAAGCTGGGCAACAGCGAGATCAAGGGCCTCGTGGAGACACAGGTAAACGAAGGCCTGTCGAACTTTATGGAGGAAAACCCCACTGTTGCCAGAAAGATAGTGACCAAGGCGAGTGAGGCTGCCAGGGCCCGGGACGCGGCAAGAAAGGCCAAAGAGCTCACCAGGCGAAAGGGTGCTCTTGAGATATCAGATCTCCCTGGAAAGCTGGCCGACTGTCAGACAAAAGACCCTGCGCTGGCGGAACTGTTCCTGGTTGAGGGAGACTCCGCGGGAGGTTCAGCCAAGCAGGGCCGGGATCGCAGGACACAGGCGATCCTGCCCCTGAGAGGAAAGATCCTGAATGTCGAAAAGGCACGCTTCGACAAGGTTCTGTCCAACCAGGAGATCAGGACAATTATCACCGCCCTCGGCTCGGGAGTGGGAAGCGAGGAGTTCGAACCGGCTAAGCTCAGATATCACAAGATAATCATCATGACTGACGCGGACGTTGACGGATCGC
Organism: bacterium; assembly: GCA_048061075.1. Lineage (GTDB taxonomy): Bacteria > BMS3Abin14 > BMS3Abin14 > BMS3Abin14 > BMS3Abin14 > SZUA-178. The sequence continues at coordinate 10,736 of JBGMRC010000003.1, forward strand.
ACATACGAACCCTGCTCCTGACCTTTTTTTACAGGCAGATGTACGAACTCATCGAGAGGGGGTTCCTGTATATTGCGCAGCCGCCCCTTTACCGTATAAAGAAGGGCAAAGAGGGTCGATACCTGCAGAACGAGGGGGAGATGAAAAACTTTTTGATCGAGATGGGCGTAAAGGATCTGATCCTTTCTTCGGTCACCAATAGTGAAAAGCTGGAGGGGAAGATCCTGCTGGATACGGTCAACCGGGCAGACAGATACACCGAGCTCATGGATCGATTCGACCGCAGGCGCATCGACGCGAAAGTACTGTCGGCAATGTCCTTGGAAGGGCTTGTGGCAGAAGCCCTTAAGGACAGAAAAAAGTTGGGCCGCGCCCTTAACAATGTTCAAACCTATATTAATAATGTCTATCCGGAGATCTTACCCATGGACGTGGAGCTTGAAAAAGACGAGGAGCACTCCTGCACCATAGCCAGGGTGAAGACCAGGCGAAATGGATCCGTGTGGATCACGACGGTTAACCCCGAGCTCCTGACAAGACCCAAGTATCAGGAAATGATCAGGCTGGGCAAGAGCTTAAAGACCCTGGGAGAGGAGCTGGTTGTGACCGAGGGCGATGAAGAGCTCCTGCGGACCCGGAGGATCGATGAATTTGTATCCTTCATCCGGGACAGAGGCAGGAAGGGAGTGACCATACAGCGATACAAAGGACTTGGGGAGATGAATCCGAACCAGCTCTGGGAGACCACCATGGATCCAGAAAGGCGCTCCCTGGTGCGAGTTTCAATAGAAGATGCCGTGGAGGCGGACGAGATATTCACGATACTCATGGGGGATACGGTAGAGCCCAGGCGTGAGTTCATAGAAAAAAACGCACTCAGCGTAAGAAATTTAGACATTTAATAATGTCTAAATTTCAGTTCCGAGTTCCGGGTTTCTAGTTTCTAGTCACCCTAAAACTCAAGCTGAATAAATCAACCAGGGATTCAATTAACCAGAAACTAGAAACCAGAAATTAGAAACTGGGTAAAACAATGACCGATCTTATTCAAACGATTAACGCTCCCATAAAGCAAGTAAATATCGAAGACGAGATGAAAAACTCGTACATGGATTACGCCATGAGCGTGATCGTGGGCAGGGCGCTTCCCGACGTGAGGGATGGCCTTAAGCCCGTTCACCGGCGGACACTGTTTGCCATGCACGAGCTTGGCAACGTGTACAACAAATCCTACAAGAAGTCAGCGCGTATTGTTGGAGACGTTATAGGAAAATATCACCCCCATGGGGATACAGCCGTTTACGACACTATAGTTCGTATGGCTCAAGACTTTTCTCTCAGGTACCTGTTGGTAGATGGTCAGGGTAATTTCGGGTCCGTTGATGGCGATGCCGCCGCGGCCATGCGGTACACAGAGATCCGCATGGGGCGCGTGGCAGGAGAGTTGCTGCAGGACATAGAAAAGGATACCGTTGAGTTCGGGCCTAACTACGACGATACCCTCACTGAACCCCTGGTCATGCCGGCACGATTCCCGAACCTCCTGGCCAACGGTACCTCCGGAATTGCCGTGGGCATGGCGACGAATATACCGCCCCACAACCTGACAGAACTAATCGAAACATGCATCCTGCTGATAAAGAACCCCTCATCCACAATCGATGACATTATGAAGATAATGCCGGGCCCCGATTTTCCTACGGGCGGCTTCATCTATGGGACCAAAGGAATAAGGGACGCGTACACCACCGGCCGCGGTCATATACAGGTGCGGGCAAGGACCGTTATAGAGCGGCAGGAAAAGGGCAAGACCCGGATTGTCGTCACAGAGCTTCCCTACCAGGTGAACAAGGCCAGGCTTGCCGAGAAGATCGCGGAGCTGGTCAAGGAAAAGAGGTTAGAGGGCATTGCCGATCTGAGGGACGAGTCCGACAGGGACGGCATGAGGCTGGTGGTTGAAATAAAACGCGACGAGATCGCAGAGGTTCTGTTAAACCAGCTCTATTCCATGACCCAGATGAAAACAACCTTCGGCGTCCAGATGCTGGCGATCCACAGGAACCAGCCGCTTCTTGCCGATATAAAGACCCTCCTCGGTCACTTCATCGATTTCAGGGTGGAGGTGGTAACGAGAAGGACCCGGTTCGAGCTTGACAGAGCCGAGGAACGGGCCCACGTTCTGGAGGGGCTCAAAGTCGCTCTGGACAACATCGATGCTGTTGTCAGGCTCATAAAAAAATCGCCTGACGTACCCGCTGCACGAACCGGCCTGATCAAGAAGTTTGACCTGTCGAAACGGCAGGCAAACGCGATACTGGAGATGCGCCTGTCCCGCTTGACAGGCCTTGAAAGGGGAAAAATAGACGAGGAACTCAAAGCCATAAAAAAGGAGATAAGGCGCCTCAAGGGGATTCTGGCAGACGAGGAGAAGCTCTTTGCCGTGATCGTTGAAGAGCTTACCGAGATAAAGGAAAGGTACGGCGACGAACGGCGCACCGAGATCGTCAAGGAAACGGAGGAGCTGTCTTTAGAAGATCTCATCGTTAACGAGGAGATGCTTGTCACGGTTTCCCACGAAAGCTACCTTAAAAGGACCTCCACGAGGCTGTACCGGAGTCAGCACCGCGGAGGCAAGGGGCTCACCGGCCTGGCCATGAAGGACAAGGATTTTGCCGAGCATATCTTTGTCGCGACAAATCACAACTATATACTCTTCTTCACCGACCAGGGCAGGGTGCACTGGCTCAAGGTCCACGAGATCCCACAGCTTGGAAGGGCGGCACGGGGCAAGCCCATCGTCAATATGCTCGACCTGCTTGACAAAGAACAGGTAACCGCCTTCCTGCCCATAAAAGAGTTCTCCAATGACCTGTACGTTGTCATGGGAACGGAAAAGGGCGTTGTTAAGAAGACAGTCCTTTCCGCATTCGCCAACCCACGCTCATCGGGAATCATTGCCATATCCCTGGACAAAAATGACCGCTTGATAAATACGGCTATTACTGACGGTACAAAAGACTTGCTGATCTCCACATTCAAAGGCCAGGGAATCCGTTTCCACGAATCCGACGTAAGGCCAATGGGCAGGACTGCCCGGGGAGTGCGGGGGATCAGGCTCGAAAAGGGAGACAGGGCTGTGGGCATGGAGGTTGTGAACGATGCAGCCTATCTGCTCACCGTGACGGAAAAAGGGTTCGGAAAGCGTACAGCCATGAAGGACTACAACCCCATCAAGCGCGGCGGCAAGGGGGTGCGCTCGGTGAGAGTGGTTCCCAAGGTTGGAAAACTGGTGGGCATCCTCCAGGTAGGATCTGAGGAGGAGATTATGGCCATCACCGACGCCGGGCGCCTCATCCGGATGCCCGTGAGCGGCATCTCCATATATGGACGGAACTCCCAGGGCGTTAAACTGATCGACATGACCGACACCAAAGAAAAAGTTGTTTCTGTGGCCCTTATCCAGGAGCCTGAAGCAGCCACGGAAGGGGATGATTGAAAAAAGCCTTCGCAAGGCTCCTTCTTCTGGTCGCTAGCTTAACCTTCATTTTCTCCTGCACCAGCGGCAAGGAAGTGGAGCTTTCCAGCCGGGCAATGGCGGCCCTGGACGCGAACCAGCCTGGCGTGGCTGTGTCCATCCTCACGGATATTCTTGTAAAATATCCGAAGTCCAAACAGGTGGAGGAAGCCCTCTTCCAGAGAGCCCTTATCTACTCCCTTTATATGAGTAAATACATGAACGCGGTAAATGATTATCGGGAACTTCTCAAGCGGTTCCCCAAAGGTGAAAGGGCCATGGAGTCTCAGCTCCAGATAGCCCGGATCTACGAGTTCAAATTGGATAACTGCGCCAGGGCGATAGTGGAATACTACAGGCTGATAACCGCCTTCGAGACAGTCGTTGATGACGACAAGCACCAGTACAGGATCGCCGAGTGTTACTACAAGCTTCTCCAGCTCGAACAGGCCAAGATCGAGTACCGGGCCCTCATCGAACGCTACCCCGCATCGGACCTGGTGGACGACTCATATTTCCAGCTCGCGGGCATCACGCAAGCCAGGGGGCAGCTACCCGAGGCCGAGCGCGCCTGGAGGAACTTCCTCATCAGGTATCCGGAAGGGGAGCTTTTCCTGGACGCCAAATTCAACCTGGCCGCTACCCTGGAAGAAGACGAGAAGCTTGAAAAGGCCCTTGAGCTTTACCAGGAAATTTTTGACAAGTATGATAACAAGGAGATGGTGAGCTGGAGGATAGAAAAAGTGCGAGATAGAATTAAGTCCAGAGGACGATAGAGCGGTGTCGGCCTGCTCAATCCCATGTCTGTGGTTCAAGACTGAAAAAACCCTTGCACTAATAACACATTTAACGTATATAGTCCCTCGCCGGTGGGATTTGCCACGGCGTAATCAGGTTTTGTAGGTACGGATAAGCTTTGTTGAGGATATTCTGAAGGTCCCGTGCTTTTTCTGCTGGGACCTTTTGTTTTGTGAATCAGAATTGCTGTTCCGGAAAACTACAAAGAACAGAACAAAGGAGAAGTAAAATGGCAGAAGGAACAGTAAAGTGGTTTAATGAGGCAAAAGGCTTCGGATTCATCGAGCAGTCTGAAGGCCCGGACGTCTTCGTTCATTTTTCGGCTATTACGGCCGAGGGTTTCAAGACCCTGGACGAGGGCCAGCGCGTGACCTTCGATGTGGAAGACGGCCCCAAGGGTCCTCAGGCCAGCAACGTTGTAGGCGTGTAGGTTAAACTACTGATAAGCCAAAAAAGGCTCCGCGGCATCGAATGCTTCGGAGCCTTTTTTATGAGCGGACTTGGTGGTCAATATATAATAAATGAGTTCCGCTAAAAGCCCATTCACCTTCGCAACCCTCCTTGAGCTTCGAATCTCCAATTTCCAATGCTCTACCTCGACACTTCTTTACACATCTACCACCCCGTTTCCCCGATTCTACCCTTCATGCAAAAGGCCCTTGTCAATAGAGTGAACCTCAAATATGATTTGGATGGATATTAGAGGCGTCTGTGATCTGTGTGCCTCTCCTCTTGGGGCCGGAGGGATGAGAGAATGAATTCGGATTTCAGGTTTAAAATGATCGTCTCTATTGTTGCGGTTTTAGTTCTGTCGGGCCTCTCTTCTGTTTTCGCCACCGAAGATTATTCTGCCAACATGGGACAGCCCTGCTCGGTTTGCCATGTTACTGAGTCGGGGGGAGGAGGGTTGACCCAGAGCGGGGAGTCTTACAGTGAAGACCCGGATAACTGGCAGCCGCCGGAGGGTGGAAGAAAAAAGACACCTCTTTTTTTCAGGTTCGCGCATCTTGCCATCCTTTATGCCCATATCTTTTTCGGGGTCGTCTGGGTGGGGACTATCCTTTACGTTCACCTGGTGTTGAAACCGCAATACGCGATGGGTGGCCTTCCCAGATCGGAGCTGCGTCTGGCTTGGATTTCCATACCCGTTATCGCTGTGACGGGAGTGCTGCTTACCGTCTGGAGGATCAGGATAACACCCGGCCTTTTTTCAACGGTGTTCGGAAAGCTGCTTCTCGTAAAGATAGCTGTTTTTGTGTTGATGGTGTCATCCGCCACCTTCGTTACACTGTACATCGGACCCCGCTTAAAAGCCCTGGCGGCAAGGCATGCGCATTTGGCGGACCCGTCCGAAAAGAGCAGGTTCACGCCCGAAAAACTCAGGGGCTATGACGGCAGCCAGGGGACCAGGGCTCTCGTTGCCGTGGAGGACAGCGTGTATGATGTTTCGCGAAGCATGATGTGGAAAGACGGCCTTCACGCTGAACGCCACAGAGCAGGCAGGGACTTGACGGAATACCTGAAGAACGCGCCACATGCTCCCGATGTCCTGGATAGGTACGAAAAAGTCGGGGAACTTGTGGTCCTGCCCGACAGTGGTCCGCCAACCTTCCGGATCTTTACGGTAAACGCGTATTTTAACCTTATCGGTTGTTTCCTGATCATCCTGATACTTGCCCTCTGGAGATGGTAGCATGACCGGAGGGCCTTGGGTTCCCCGCTGACCATGCAGGCGCGTGTGTATAATGAGTGCAGGAATTTTGTTTTTCTGTTTACAGTAAGCTGATTTATCCTCTATCCTTAATGGATAATGGATCTGTATGTTTCCCTCGCTATCGCATTGCTGGTGCTGACATTAGGAGTGCTTTGCGCCATCTTTCCAAGATGGGTGGTCCAGATCGTGTGTCGGCACGCTTCTTCCTACATGAAGGAAGATCTGACCACCGATCCCATGTATATTTTCATGTTCCGGTTCTACGGGCTTGCTGCTGCGGGACTTGGTCTGTATGCTCTGTACCAGGTCCTTCTGTATGCTTTTTACTAGGTCCTTGCGTGACAGGATCAAATATGGAAATTTTCAATAACCGATAACGAAACCATCCCGGACTTGCAACGGTCGACATATCGTTTAAACTAATACCTAAGTCCTCCTGGTAAATTTCTTGGTAATTTCATTTAATCGGAGCCTTCGCCTACTTAACCCCTGAAAGCATGGAGAGGGAGACAGCGTGATGGTCCAGTTTTTGAAAATTCAAACTTTTCAGGAAGCTGAGAGCAGAACTCCACTTGACGAGCGAAGGAGGTAAGCGATGAAAAGAGTGTTTACGGTTGCATTATTGGCAATTGTGCTGTCTGTGCCCCTTGTGGCAGACAAAGCAGAGGCCGGAGCGAAGATCAAAATTAACGATGAGGCGTCGATCGATCTTGGTTTCAGGCTACAGTCCCTTTATTTGAGTACCGACTCGGATCTAGACGGCGATGGGGATTTCGAAAGGCTGGATGATTTTTTAGTCCGCCGTGCTCGTTTTCGTCTTGGCGGCAAGGTCAACGACGAGGTCAGCATCTTTTTACAGACAGATTTTTCACAAGGCGCGGGATCCGGAGGAGATGTGCGACTAATTGACGCATTTCTCAAATATGCCCCGAGTAAGGCTTTAAGTTTCATCATCGGTGAAAATATGGCTCCGGTGACCCGCCAGAACCTTACAAGCTCCGGGGGGCTAATGGCTGTCGATCGCCCGGGGATCACTTACAAGAACCTTACCTGGGGAACACGAGCTCTTTCAACCTTTTCGACCGCGACCTACGGCGATTCGGATGCAGGATTGAGAGGCGATGTGGATGTCCGCGACCTGGGTATAACCCTGTTTGGCAGTACTTCCTATTCGGATTCCCTGCATCTGAAGTATTATCTTGGCGTATATGACGGGATTCAGAAAGCGGACAAGGATAGTGAGCGTATCGCTGGCAGGGTGCAGCTTAATTTATACGATGCTGAACCGGGCTATTATGGCCTTTCAACCTATCTCGGCAAGAAGAAAACCATAGGCATCGGCGCAGCTTTCGATACCCAGAACGATGTTGCCGATGATCTGGCAACCGGCACCACGGTCGATTATACAATGTTCACCGGGGATATATTTGCGGATCTCCCAATGGGAACCGGAGCTCTGACTCTGGAGGCAGCTTACCTGGACCTGGACCTTGAAGGCGCCACCCAGCTCGATAATGGGACAACAGTAGTAGATGCCAACCAGTCTCAGGGTAATGGATATTATATCCAGGCCGGTTATTACACCGGCAATTGGCAGCCCTGGATCGAGTTCGAAGATTGGGATGCTGATGCCTCAAACAACAAGGGCAGCTATGATTCTACCCGCTTGGGCCTTACCTACTTCATAGAGGGCCACAACGCCAACGTCAAGGTAGGGTATGAGTCGTTCCAGGCTGACGCAGATATCGATGGCACCAACGAAGATACGATTAAAACTTATGTTGTTGGATTTTACGTGACTTATTGATTTTCCAACCCTGGCCCAGGGAGGCTGGGATAAGAACCTGTAAGTTGCTGGAATATCGGTATTGTGTATTCATCAGGCCGGGTTTTTGGGTGTAATCACTCGGCTTCGCAACGCCTTTCTCGCTTCGCTTCGTGATTCACCAAAACCCCGGCCTGATGAATATTTTTCATTCAGGATTCCCGTAAAAGCCCCTGAGCGAAGCTAAAAGGGAGCTCTGAAGGCGAAGGGGCGCATACCGGAACCCATCGATCCAGGTCCCAGGTCAAAATATTAGGGGCGAAAACCAAAATTTCCTGTGAAAAGGGAAAAATGGGGTTGACACGACCGAACGGTCGTGCTATTTTTGTCTGGCTTCATTAATAAGCTTTATGGAGAAATATATGTCAAAAGGTGAAAAAACACGGGAAAAGATCCTGGCAAAGGCCGTGAACCTGGCAAGCGTCACAGGCCTTGAGGATCTGACCATAGGAAAGCTGGCAAAGGCCACCAAGCTTTCAAAAAGTGGTCTTTTCGCCCATTTCAACTCCAAAAAGAGCCTCCAGGAGCAGGTAATAAAGACCGTTTCCGAGCTCTTCATGAAGGAGGTTATGAACCCCGCTGTAAAGGAACCGAGGGGAGTTCCAAGAATTCGAGCGATCTTTCGAAACTGGAAAGAATGGATAGACGGCGGATCGGTTCCGGGAGGCTGCCTTACTATCGCCAGTGCATTGGAATTCGATGATCGCCCCGGAACTGTTCGGGAAAAGATCGTTGAAATGGTCCAGGACCTCCTTGATATGCTTTCCAAGACCGCCCGTATTGCAGTCTACGAAGGACACTTCAACCAGAAGACTGACTCCAGGCAGTTCGCATATGAGTTCGTTTCTCTTATATGCGGATACCATCTGCACAGCAGGCTGCTCAACGATCCTAAATCCGAGGAGCGGTCGGAAGAAGCGCTTGATCGGCTGATCGCCGAATACAGTTCAGGGCAAGCAGCTGAGACAAACGGTATAAAGGCGGACGGAAGGATGACGACCGACAAATTCTGAGAGTTTTTATTTTGACGTAGTATCGGCACGACCGTTCGTGCCGATAAATTAAATTGCCGGCAGCTCAATGCTGATTGTCAAAAGCAAGCTGGCTGCTGGAACAATGGAGGAAAAAGTCATGCAGACGACAAACGCGATTATGGAAACCTATGAAAGAGCAAGCGAAAGCGAGCGGTGTGAAATGTGGCTGGCCTACCGCGGGTTGCGGCCCCAGTTCGAGGCCATTGAGCTCACCGGAAAAAAGGAGGGGGAGCCCATGAAATCCCGATTCCTGGCCAGGTTCTACAGAAACTGCCGCCGCCTGATCCAGCTCAGCCCGGCAGTCAGATAGCCGGTGATTCACAGTATCTGCCCAGCCACTTGTAAACATCTCCTCCCTGAAATAGAATCTGAATAGACACACCTTACCAGAGAGCGGCCGCACCGCTCGCGAATCTCCGGATATCCCTACAGCTATCCGGAACCTGTGCCCCGGAGGAGAAAATGAGTCTCGATCGCAGGAAAGACTTCAGCCTGCCAGACGACCGAATCTGGATGAACTGCGCCCACCAGGGACCCCTGCCCCGGGTTGCGGCGCAGGAAGCCAGGGAGGCGATCGACTGGAAGTCCGCGCCCCACCAGTTATCGACCAGGAGGTTCAACGAGGTCCCTGAACGGCTCAGGTCGGCCCTTTCCCGGCTGGTGGGCTGCGATGACGATGAGATAATACTGGCAAACAGCGCTTCCTACGGCATTCACCTGCTGGCAAACGGAATTCCATTGACGGAAGGAGATGAGGTCCTCCTGGTTAGGGATGACTTCCCCTCTGATATCCTGCCGTGGCTCGGATTGGAAAAGAGGGGAATTCGTGTCCGGTTCATTGAGCCCGCCCATAATATGCCCACTGCCGAGGAGCTTAAGGCAGCCATAACACCGTCTACCCGGATATTCTGCAGTACATGGGCACACTCGTTTTCCGGCGTTGTAATTGACATTGAAGATCTGGGGGCAGTCTGCAGGGAAAACGATGTCCTGTTCCTGGTTAACGGATCCCAGGCCATCGGGGCCCGCCCCATAGATGTTTCAACAATCCCTATCGATGCCCTTATCAGCGTCGGGTTCAAGTGGCTGTGCGGCCCATATGGAACCGGATTTGTCTGGATAAGGCCGGAGCTTCTTCAGATGTTGGAATACAACCAGCAGTACTGGCTTTCGATCATGTCGCCCCGGGACCTTGGCCGTGAGGCCAGGGAGGTGAGGCTGCCGGAGGGTCCCCCAACAGCACGCACCTACGATGTTTTCTGCACAGCGAACTTTTTCAATTTCAAACCCTGGGCCGCGTCGGTTGAGTATCTGCTGGAACAGAAAATAGAGAAGATAGCTTCTCACGGCCAGCAGCTGGTAGGGACCCTGATCGAGGGGCTGGATCCCGGGAAATACAACCTGATGAGTCCCCGGGAGGGGGATGCCCGTTCTACCCTCGTGTTTATCTCCCACAGGGAACGCGAACGGAACAGGGAGATTTATTATCATCTGAAAGAGAGTGGGATAGATATCTCACTGAGGAGAGAAAAGCTTCGCATAGCTCCCCATCTTTATAATACTATGGACGATATTAGCAGGGTTTTGGAGGCCCTAAACAGCCTATGATAAGAGAGCCATAGGATTCCTGTCGGGATTATTGTTAATATGGGTTCATCTCCTGCTTAGTTAGTGGGATTTCGGTTTGAGGAGATCTCTGATATGAAAAAATATGGTTTTGCCGGACTGTTGTTGATCCTTATTCTGTCTGTGGTCCTTTTGGCGGGGACCGGCCTTGCTGAAAGCATCGATTCCGTGGTCATTGACAGGAGCGAAAAGGCATATACGACCTTTGTGTCTCTTACGAGGGAAATGGCAAAGGAGGCGAGACCCAACGTGGATACACGCATGAGCGCCGAGATGGTTCAGTGGAAGAAGTTTAAAAAATCATACCGCAAATATATCACGTCGGGGATCATCAGGAACGAATACCCGGGATCGAGGGTGGAAAAGGGCATTCTCGAGGTTCTCTCAAAGTACTCTGCTACCCCTATCGGTGTTACCTGGAACGGCGGAGTGGCTTTTACGGCCTTCGATTATCTACATGCTGAAAAAACCCTGGAGGTTTATGTCTCCAACCCCGGGGAGTATGAAAAGACGCGGGTCCGTGATCCCAAACAGGACCCCGTCAATCCGTCCAGCCACTTCAGGTCGCTGCTGGGGTGGAATTGAGGACCACGCTGCGCGTGGTCAGTTTCTAGTTTCTAGTTTCTGGTTTCTAGTCCACCAACAGGTAACAGCAAATCACTGATGACCAATAATGACTTCTGATAATAGCTGGAAGAAAATACTGTCCTGGTCCCTGTACGATTTTGCCAATTCTGCCTTTGCCACTACTGTTATGGCGGGTTTTTTCCCACTCTTTTTTAAACAGTACTGGAGTGCCGGTGTGGAAACTACCCAGAGCACTCTTCACCTGGGCATGGCAAACTCCATCGCCAGCGGGATAGTGGTAGTTATTGCCCCGATCCTTGGAGCTATTGCCGACAGGGGGGGCCTCAGGAAGAAGTTTCTCATATCCTTTGCCGTCCTTGGTGTCGCCGCCACAGGGTCGCTGTACCTTGTGGGGCAGGGACACTGGTTATTTGCCGCCGCTCTGTTCGTTGCCGCGACGGTTGGCTTTTCAGGGGGCAACGTTTTTTATGATTCGCTTATTATCAACGTTGCTGCGGAAGACAAGGTGGATTTTGTATCGGCCCTGGGCTACTCCCTTGGTTACCTTGGTGGGGGGCTTTTATTCGCACTGAATGTTTTCATGGTCTTGAAACCACAGTTTTTCGGCCTGGTCGATGCCGGCCAGGCTGTGCGTATATCCTTCATTACAGTAGCCGTATGGTGGAGCCTGTTCAGCATACCCCTCATGCTTTTTGTAAAAGAGCCGCTGCATGGTGAGCCCGGGCAGCGGAAAAGCGCAATTACCGGCGGATTCCGTCAGCTCGCCGATACATTCCGCAAGGTCCGCAAACTCAAGGTTGTGGTCCTTTTTCTGGTGGCCTACTGGTTCTACATTGACGGTGTTCACACAATTATCAGGATGGCCATTGATTACGGGCTGTCCATCGGGCTTGACTCCAACAGCCTCATTCTGGCCCTCCTCATCACCCAGTTCGTAGGGTTTCCATCGGCCATAGCTTTCGGAAAGATCGGGGAGAAGCTCGGCCCCAAAACAGGGATCTACATCGCCATCGTTGTTTATATATTCATTACAGGATGGGGCTACTTTTTAGACAGCGAGGCCGAGTTCTTCGGAATGGCTATCGCCATCGGGCTTGTGCAGGGGGGGGTCCAGTCCCTGAGCAGGTCCTTCTACACAAGGATCATACCAAAGGACCAGGCGGCCGAATTCTTCGGATTCTACAATATGCTCGGGAAGTTCGCCGCGGTCCTCGGCCCCGTACTCATGGGATGGGTTGCCGTAACCACTGGAGTCCCCCGCAACGCCATCTTTGCAGTGACAGCCCTTCTGATAACAGGCGCGGGATTCCTCTTCTTCGTTAACGAAGAAGAGGGAAAGAGGGCGGCGGCAGAGTTGATGATAGAATAGGCTGAAACAGCATTGAGACCATCTCCAGATTAATTGGCTGTCAATATATAATGATCAGTTCCGGGAGGGATGTCTTGATATATCGAGTTTTACGTTTCCTGTTTCATCTGGCCCTGCGTGTCTTTTTCAAGCGCATGGAGGTGGAAGGACTCGAAAATATTCCACGAACCGGACCTGTACTGTTCCTGCCGAACCACCCCAATGCCCTCGTTGATGCCCTTGTTGTGCTCAAAAACGTGCCGAGGCCGGTTTCCCTGACGGCCAGGAGCACCCTTGGTGACCACCACCCTGTTATGGATTACCTTATGAGGAAGGCCAACGTGATAAGGTTCCACAGGAAGCAGGACAGGGAACTGGGAGCCGACCGTTCAAGGAACATAAAGGCTCTCGCTGAGTGCATGCGGCGTTTAAAAAATGGAGAAGCTATAATCATCTTTCCTGAGGGGCAGAGCCACTCCGACCCGGGCATAAGGCCCTTCAGATGGGGCGCTGCGCGCCTTGCTCTGGACTACACACAAGCCGAAAACGTCACTGTCCCCCTGAATATCGTACCTGTAGGGCTTTATTTCCCCTACAAAGCCAGATTCCGCTCGGATGTGTGGGTTTGCTTCGGCAAGCCCGTCAATGTACAGGAGTGGGTAAAGGCAAACTCCACAGGTGGCGTAGTGGAGTTGATCAAGGAGATAGAAGACAGGGTAAGAGATCTAACGCTAAATTTTGAAAAAAAGGTTGATTCCATCCTGCTTACCTGGGTTGCAAGAGTGCTGGTAATCGGTGGGTTGGCCTCTGATCCGATCTGGAAGAAAAAAAAGACGGTCGCAGGCCATGTGGCCCTCGTAAAGACCATCAAGGACGGGTACGATAAGCTGAAAGATATAAGGCCCAGGGAGGTCGAAGACCTTAAATTGAAAGTGGCAAAATATCGCTCAGAACTGAGCGAGCTTGGAATTGCGCCTGGGGAAGTCTTTATAAGGATGAGCACCTGGCACGCCGCAGCCTTTATTTTTCGGGAGACAGGGTTTCTCCTCGTGGGGCTGCCCATGGCGGTATGGGGTTTTGTAAACCACTTCATACCCTATCAGCTTGTGCGCCTGTTTGCTCTGACGTTTGCCCGGGAAAAGGACCAGGTGGCCAGCAACGTGGTTTTTCCAGGGGTGGTGGTGTTCCCCCTTTTCTATATCATCCAGATAGCCGCCGGTTGGTTTTTCCTGCCGGCTGTCTGGGCCGGTCTTTACACGGCATCACTGCCCCTCTCCGCATATTTCATCCTTCTTTACAGGGACAGGGCCGGTGGGATACTGCGGCGAAGAAGGGCGTTCTGGATGTTTATGAATCACCCTGAACTTCAGGAACGTCTTATATCAAAGGGTCGCTCCATCATCGAGGACCTGCGGCGCCTTGGTGAAGAGCTGAATAGAGGCAACGGCGTCACCAAAAAAGAGGATGGCTCCCTCAACCTCGGGGATTAAAGGGCGCTTAAGCACAGGGAATAGTATATGGGAAGACATGAGAAACGGCACAGCTCTTTGTCCCCGATTAAAACAGGACCAGGTCGCTGACCTCGGCCCTTATGCCGATGCGGGATCCAATCGGATGTTTGTGGTGGCTTGGAACCAGTGCAAGCACCTTCTCGCCGTCAGGGAGGAGCAGGGTGTATAAAATATTCGCTCCCCTGAACGCCTTGTCAACGACCTGTGCCGTCCGAGGGCTGTCATCATCGTGCACGATGTCTTCGGGGCGGATAAGTATTCTGACGGCTTTGCCTTCCGGTGCCGGGCCGACAGTCTCACCACTAAGAATACCCAGGGAAGTTTCGATTTTTCCGTTCCCATTAACGATTGCCGGGAGCAGCACGCCGTCTCCAACAAATTCCGCGACGATAAGACTGTTGGGCCGATGATACAGGTTATATGCGGTGTCCCACTGCTTTATCTTCCCCTCGTGCATCACACCGATCTCGTCGGCCATGGCAAAAGCCTCGTTTTGGTTGTGGGTGACCATGAGTGCAGTGGCGCCGTTTTCCTTCAGTATCCTTCTGACACTCACTGACAGGCTTTCCCTGAAAGCTACGTCCAGATTGGAGAAGGGTTCGTCCATGAGCAGCAGGTCCGGTCTGGGGGCAAGGGCACGGGCCAGGGCCACACGCTGCTGCTGGCCACCAGACAGCTCGTGGGGATATCGTTCCGGGATATGCTCCAGATCCATTTTCTCGAGAAGTTCTGATACGAGTATCAACTTCCGGGCCTTGTTGTTGGTCTTCACACCGAAAGCAACGTTGTCGAAAACAGTAAGGTGCGGGAACAGGGCGTAATCCTGAAAGACCATACCGATGCGTCTTTTTTCCGGGGGGATCGAAAGCCCGTTGCGGGCTACCGTTTTCCCGCGAAGTATGATCTCTCCTGCCAGTATCTTCTCGAAGCCCGCGATGGTTCTCAGCACCGAGGTCTTGCCACACCCGCTCTGCCCGAGGAGGCAGCCGATCTGTCCCCTGTCAAGGGTCAGAGAAAAGTCGCTTATGACAAGGTTCCTGCCGTACGCTTGATAGATATTTTTCATTTCCAGGACAGATTCCATCAGATTACCTCAAGGAGCCTCATCCCCGATTGTCCACATGTCTGATCAGAAGCGCGATAGGGAGTATCCCCGCCAGTATCAGCGTAAGCGCCGGCAGGGCTGCCCGTTCCCACTCGCCCTCGGAGGTCAGCTCAAATATTTTCACCGCCAGCGTATCCCACCCGAAGG
>JBGMRC010000004.1:0-1167 GCA_048061075.1 bacterium
GGGCGCATGGGAGCTGGAATAATACCCCTTTCAGAGTACAACAACGTCCAGGGCTCCATGGACGTGGGTGCTCTGGCCCAGTTCCTGCCTGGTTACCAGGATGTGACGGACAGCGGTATCAGGCGCTGGTTCGAAGAGCAGTGGGGAGTACAGCTGCCCGTCGAAAAGGGTCTTGAGGCCATGGAAATGATCCATGCAGCCAGAGAGGGGGATGTAGCCGGCATGTATGTCATGGGAGAAAATCCACTTTCTTCCTTCCCTGACAGGGAGTCGGTCATCGAGGGCCTTTCCAATCTCCAGTTCCTGGTCGTGCAGGACATGTTCCTCACCGAGACGGCCCTTTTCGCTGATGTTGTGCTTCCGACTTCATGCGGTCCGGAGAAGAACGGGACCTTTACCAATACGGACAGGAGAGTGCAGAGGGTCAGAAAGGCCATCAATTCGCCTGGTGAGACAAGGGACGACTGGAGGATCCTGGCCGACCTGTCTGCCGAGATGGGTTACCCTGCCGACTATTCCGTGGCCATGGATATCACCGAGGAGATCTCAAACGTTATTCCCTTCTACTCAGGAATAAAGCCCGAGCGGATCGAAAACGACGGTCTGCACTGGCCGTGTCCCAGATCGGACCACCCGGGGACCGATGTTCTTCACGAAAACAGATTTCCGTCGGGTCTCGGCCGAACTCGTATGGTCTCTGGGAAACTCCAGAAGAAGGTTTCCGCAAACTACCCCTATGTTCTGGTGCCGGGGCTGCTTCTTTTCCACTCAGGGACCACCACCACAAAGGCCAAGGGACTGAACGAGATAGCTCCCATTGCCCTTGCGGAGATCAACCCTGTTGATGCCCGGAACCTGGAAGTCAAGTCAGGTGACTGGGTGAGGCTGACAAGCATGAGAGGGATCGTGGATATAAAGGTGCTGGTTTCTGAAAGAAGTCAGGAGGGCACTATCTTTACACCTACACATTACAGGGGAACACCCATAAATGCTCTCCTGTCCTACGATCCAGTCAAGGAACAAAGTGTCACATATATCTCGGTGGAGAAGATCGAGAAGTTTGAAGGTGATGAACGGGCTGAGCCTGTAGAGGGACAGGTCACAAGGCTCAGGGAGATAGTCAAGGATATCCAGAAAAAGAGGCGGGAGGCCCATCCTGACCAGGGT
>JBGMRC010000004.1:1267-6074 GCA_048061075.1 bacterium
GGGCTCCTCTATCAGAAGAACGCGGCTCTGGACGAAGCGGTGGATGAGCTGAAAAAATCCATAGAATATTCACCGGAGTTTGCCCGGGCCTTTTTCACATTGGGAGTAACCTACTTTCAGAAGGGAATGCTCCCCGAGGCGGCCGAATCTCTCAGGAAAGTGGTGGAAATCTCTCCTCGCTACGTCATGGCCTATTACCATCTCGGGATAGTGCTCTTCCACAAGGGTAACCTTCCCGACGCAATCGCGGCTTTCGACGAGGCGGTTTCTCTCTCACCCAAGTTCACGGCAGCCTACTACCATCTCGGGATCTGCCATGCAAGGAAGGGAGGCCACGAGGAGGCTGTATCCGCTTTCCTGAAGGTCAAGGAGCTTGATCCCATGGATTCATCAGCCCTGTACCATCTCGGCAACAGCTATATACATCTGGGAATGCTGGACAAGGCCGAGGAGACCCTCCAGGAGGCACTGAAACTGAATCCCGACAACGCGCAGGCTTATTTCCTCCTGGAAAAAGTAGGGGAGATCAAGCGCTCCGGAGCGATGGAGTACTAAAGGCGGGAGGCTATGGAGAACGTTTTACTGTTCATACTTCTTACTCTTCTCAAGATCGTTGTGGTGCTGGCAATAGCCCTGACCGCGGTGCCTGTAATGGTCTGGGTCGAGAGAAAGGTGTCCGCCCGTATACAGAACAGGCACGGACCCCTTTACGTGGGGCCTTTCGGCATGATGCAGCCTTTAGCGGATGTGGCCAAGCTTCTTCTCAAGGAGGATATCATCCCAACGGAGGCGGATCAGGTACTGTACGTCCTGGCTCCGCTGATGGCCTTTGTGCCGGCCCTCCTGACCTTCGCCGTAATACCCTTCGGCCCGTACCTCCAAATCACCGACATAAACATCGGTATAGTCTATGTGCTGGCGGTCTCTTCTCTGGGCGTCTATGGGCTGGTGATGGCGGGATGGTCATCCAACAACAAGTATGCCCTCCTGGGGGGGCTGAGGTCTGCCGCCCAGATGATAAGCTACGAGATCCCCCTGGGCCTTTCCATCATCGGCGTTCTCATTTACTCCCGCTCCCTGTCCATGGTGAAGATAGTTGAGAGCCAGGCGGATCTCTGGTTCATCGTGCCTCAATTCCTGGGATTTGTTCTCTTCCTGGTGGCGGCGTTTGCGGAGACCAACAGGCTGCCCTTCGACCTTCCTGAAGCGGAGCAGGAGCTGATCGCGGGATATCACGTGGAGTACTCAAGCATGAAATTCGCCCTCTTCTTCCTGGCCGAGTACGTCGCGATGTTGTCGGCCTCTTGCCTGATCGTCATCCTCTTTTTCGGAGGCTGGCTTCCGCTGCCTTTCATCGGTCCGGCAATAGAGGGATTCCTGCCCGAGATAGTAGTTCTGTATCTCATGCCGCTGGTGTGGTTCCTGGCCAAGGTTGCCTTTTTCATGTTCTTCTTTGTGTGGGTCCGGTGGACCTTTCCCAGGCTCCGTTACGATCAGCTTATGAGCCTGGGATGGAAAGTGCTGCTGCCCCTGGCCCTTCTGAACGTATTCATATCCGCCACCCTCAGGATGACCGGATTGTTTTAGGAGACAGATAATTGGGTCTTATAACGAACATCTTCCAGACTGATCTGATAAAGGGGCTTTCCCTGACGATCAAGAACTTCTTCGTGAAGCCTGTAACGGAGAGGTATCCCGAGGAGAAGTGGGCTATGCCTGAACGTTTCAGGGGCGCCCAGATACTCAAGAGGCATGAGGACGGAAAGGAACGCTGTGTCGGCTGCGGCCTGTGCGGCGAGATCTGCCCTTCAGATGCCATTACCATCGAGACCTCCGAAGGGCTGGATCACGAAAAACAGATCGACTTTTACGAGATAGACCTGGGTCTGTGTATTTACTGCGGCTTCTGTCAGGAAGTCTGCCCGGTGAACGCGGTTTTCCTGGGAAGCGAGTATGAGCTTTCCGTAACGGATCCCGGCCGGTTGAAGGTATCTAAAGAGCAGATGCTGGAAAAGGGGGACGACCCCCAGTACGACAAACTGTAGGGGAGAAGTTGATGGGTCTTCAGGATGTCCTTTTTTATTACTTTGCCATTGTTGCCGTAGTAACGGCGCTCATGGCGATCACCCGGCACAATCCGGTCCACTCGGTGTTGTTCCTGGTGCCCTGCTTCTTCCATATCGCAGGATTGTTTGTGCTTTTAGGCGCCGAGTTCCTGGCCGCCATTCAGATCCTCGTATATACCGGAGCTATCATGGTCCTTTACCTGTTTGTTATAGCGCTGCTGAATCTTACCGGTGTCAGGGGGCGAAGGATCGCCCATCGGCAGAGCTTTCTCGCCGCCATCGTGGTTCTCATCCTGGTGGTCCAGCTTGCGGTACTGGCCCTCACTTCCACTTTCCCGGGTCCCTTTGAGACATTCACCGGCGCCTCCTTTCCCGGGAACACCGAGGCTGTAGGCGCCGAACTATACACCACATTCCTGTTCCCCTTCGAACTGGCATCTCTCGTGCTACTGGTTGCCATCTTCGGGGCTGTAGTGCTGGCCAAAAGGGAGGCGGACGAATGATAACTCTAACCCATTACCTGGTTCTGGCCGCCATTATCTTCTTTATTGGCGTGCTCGGTGTACTCATGAGACGCAACATCATCATCATACTCCTCTCTATCGAACTCATGCTCAACGCCGTAAATATCAACCTGGTGGCCTTTTCCCACTATCTGAACAACATGGCCGGCCAGGTTTTCGTATTCTTCGTTATGACGATCGCCGCAGCTGAGGCTGCAGTGGGGCTCGCTATTGTTGTGGCCCTGTTCCGCAACCTCGAGACGCTTAACGTCGACGAGATCAACCTGATGAAGGGCTAGGAGATGAGAAGATGGTAAATGCCGTAGCCCTGGTTCCACTGTTTCCACTGCTGGCGGTCCTTGTCAACCTGCTGCTGGGCAGGAGACTTTCGAAAAACGCAGCGGGGATACTTGCCTGCAGTGCCGTGGGGGCGTCATTCCTTGCCTCGGTCGTAGCAGTATTCGGCCTTGCTGTTGCGGGGCAGGGAGCCAGGTCCTATACGGTCACGATATACGAGTGGATCGGGTCGGGGAGCTTCACATTTGACATCGGTTTCCTTCTGGATCCTCTTTCTTCGGTGATGATCCTGGTGGTGACCGGGGTAGGGTTCCTGATCCACGTATACAGCGTCGGCTACATGCACCGCGACGAAGGGGTCAGGAGGTACTTCCTTTACCTTAACCTCTTCGTGTTCGCCATGCTCCTGCTTGTGTTGGGCGACAGCTACCTTCTCATGTTCGTCGGATGGGAGGGTGTGGGGCTGTGCTCCTACCTCCTCATCGGCTTCTGGTTCAAGAAGGAGAGCGCGTCTTCGGCGGGACGTAAGGCATTTATTGTGAACCGGGTGGGAGATTTCGGCTTTATCCTGGGAATGCTCCTGATAGCGGTTCAATTCGGGACCCTCTCCTACAATGAGATCTTCGCCCAGGCCGGTAATCAGTTCCAGACGGGCGATCCCACAGTCACCATTATTACGCTCCTGCTCTTCGTGGGGGCCATAGGTAAATCGGCACAGCTTCCCCTGCATATCTGGCTGCCCGACGCCATGGAGGGCCCGACCCCGGTTTCGGCTCTGATCCACGCGGCGACAATGGTGACGGCGGGCGTCTATATGGTCTCCCGCAGCAGTGTCCTGTACGAACTGGCTCCCCTTTCCATGACTGTAGTGGCTGTCATCGGCGTGACAACGGCGTTCTTCGCCGCCACAATCGCTCTGACTCAGAACGACATGAAGAGAGTGCTGGCGTATTCAACTGTGAGCCAACTGGGATACATGTTCCTGGCAGTGGGTGTGGGCGCCTACACGGCAGCCATATTCCATCTTATGACCCACGCGTTTTTCAAGGCTCTCCTCTTCATGGGCTCCGGCAGCGTGATACACGGGCTGAACGGCGAGCAGGACCTGAGAAAGATGGGGGGCTTAAAAGATGTCATGCCCATAACCTACAAAACGTTCGTTATCGGTTCCCTTGCCATCGCAGGTATCCCGCCCCTGGCCGGCTTCATGTCCAAGGATGAGATCCTCTATTCTGCTTTTAATTCGAGCTACGGTGGAGGCGCCGGCTTCATGCTCTGGATTGTTGGTATAATCACCGCTTTTATGACCGCCTTTTACATGTTCAGGATGCTCTACATGACATTCCACGGAGAGTCCAGGATGGAGCCGGAGGTTGAAAAGAAGGCCCACGAATCCCCGCCTGTGATGACAGTGCCACTTATGATATTAGCCTTCCTGTCCATAGTGGGTGGATTCGCGGGGATTCCCATATTCAAGAAGTTTAACCTCCTGCACAATTGGCTGGGACCCATGTTCGAGTCTGTGGCTGAGTACGGTGTCGGCGCCGCTGAAGCGGTAGATCACCTGGGAACGGAACTGGGCCTGATGGGGATCTCCGTACTCGTTGCCGTCGGCGGTATCAGCCTTGCCCTTGCGATGATACTCCGTAAACCGGAGATTTCAGAGGAGCTTAAGAAAGATTACAGATTCCTTTACGATCTGTCCCTGAACAAGTGGTGGGTGGATGAACTCTATGACGCTGTATTCGTAAAACCCCTCTGGGGTACGGCGCAGTTCTGCTGGTCGGTTTTCGATGTGAAGGGAATCGACGGAGTCCTCCACGGCACGGCAGACGCGGCCCGGAAGTCAGGCGGTTTCCTGGCGAGGCTCCAGACCGGTTTCGTACAGAACTACGCTCTTGTAATGACCGCGGGGCTGGCGCTGGTGCTCGTGTGGGCGTT
>JBGMRC010000004.1:6174-25511 GCA_048061075.1 bacterium
AACATACCAATAATATCTGCCATCGTGTATCTGCCGGCGGTGGGAGCTTTTCTGATGGCGCTGTTTGTGCCGGGGCGGAAAATCAACCTTATCCGGAACACCGCGCTGGGGATCGCGCTGGCTGACTTCGCGCTTTCGCTGGTTCTCCTCATGAAGTTCGAGCCGGGATATGCCGATTTCCAGTTCATGGAGAGGGCCGACTGGATACCCGGTCTGGGGATCCAGTATCTGATGGGCGTGGACGGAATAAGCCTCCTCCTGGTGCTTTTGACAACAATGCTGGGTGCCCTGGCAATACTTTCCTCCTTCTCCGCGATAACGGATCGCGTGAAGGAGTACATGGTAAGTCTCCTGCTACTGCAAACCGGCATGCTTGGGGTCTTCTTCGCCCTGGATATAGTGCTCTTTTACGTCTTCTGGGAAGTCATGCTCATTCCCATGGCGCTGCTCATAGGTATCTGGGGCGGTCCCAAGAGGGTATACGCTGCCGTCAAGTTTTTCCTTTATACATTAATAGGCAGTCTCTTCATGCTCATCGGGTTTCTGCTGATCTACTTCTCGTTCCACTCCGCAACCGGTATCTATACTTTTGACCTGACACGTCTGCTGGGCGCTGATTTTCCGGCAAACATACAGGTGTGGGCATTCTGGGCGCTCTTCCTTGGCTTTGCCATCAAGGTGCCCCTGTTTCCGTTCCACACATGGCTTCCGGATGCCCATGTCGAAGCACCCACTGCCGGGTCCGTTATCCTGGCCGGTGTACTCCTGAAGGTCGGGACCTATGGGTTTATCAGGTTCTCCATCCCCCTCCTTCCCGAAGCGTCACTGAAAGCGGTTGTCCCGATCGCTGTAATTTCCGTCGTCGGGATAATTTACGGCGCCCTGGTTGCCTGGGTACAGCAGGACGTGAAGAAGCTGGTGGCGTATTCTTCCGTGAGCCATATGGGCTTCATCATGCTGGGGCTTTTCGCCTTCACGATACAGGGGATGCAGGGCAGTGTACTGCAGATGATCAACCACGGCCTGTCAACGGGCGCCCTGTTCCTTCTGGTGGGTGTGCTCTATGAGCGCCGCCACACGAGGATGATGAGCGATTTCGGCGGCCTGGCTGACCGACTTCCGATGTTTGCGGCTGTTTTCGGGATCGTCGCTTTCTCTTCCATAGGGTTGCCGGGTCTCAACGGTTTCATCGGCGAATTCCTCATTCTCCTCGGGGTATTCAACGCGGGGATGTATTTATTCGGGGCGCTTGCGGCGATAGGAATTATATTAAGCGCCGTCTATATGCTGCATATGTTCAAGAACGTCATGTTCGGGGAGATCGTCCACGAAGAGAACAAGACGCTCAAGGACTTCAACCTCCGGGAGATCCTCACCATGGCTCCTATCGTTCTGCTTATCTTCTGGATAGGAATATATCCCAAGCCGTTTCTGAGAATAATAGAGCCGTCGGTCTCGAAGATCGTTGTCAGGATGGACATTGCGCGCGGTGAAATGGAACTCAACAAGGCTGCGGCGGTCGACTCGGTGCCGACAGCTACACTCGCCGCGGTGCTGCAGACAGATAAAGAGACCGGAGATTAGGGGAGAATCAGGCCGATGCTGAGTATACTGCTACCGGATTTTCGGGTTATCGCGCCCGAAATCATACTGACTGTCACGGCTTTTACGATAATTCTGTGGGAACTTGTGACCCGCACAAAGGATCACACGGTGTCGGCGGTCATTGGCACAGCAGGGGCGATCGCGGCCCTGGCGGTAGCTGTGAAGACTTCCAGCCTGGTCATCTCCACCTTCTCAGGTACCCTGATCCTCGACCCGTACGCTTCCTTCTTCAAGGTCATGTTCCTGTTCGGGCTCATACTCACCATCGCAGTGTCCCTCAGGTTCATGAAAGAGGGAGGAACCGAATACCACGCTGAGTACTACGCGCTGCTCATCCTGGCCACTGTGGGTATGATGGTAATGGCCATCGGCAGAGAGCTTATTACCATTTTCCTGGGTCTCGAGCTCCTGTCCATGTCCCTGTACATCCTTGCCGGTTTCTTCAGGCAGGACAAAAGGTCCAATGAAGCATCCGTCAAATACTTTATCCTCGGCTCCTTTGCCACCGGCATCATGCTTTTCGGCATGTCCTATATTTACGGTGTGGCGGGAAGCACCCACTTTAAGACGATCGCTTCCACGCTGGCGGGTAACCCTGACGCTGTGACTTCAAATGCCCTGCGGCTTGGAATGCTCATGGTTCTCGTGGGGTTCGGCTTCAAGATCTCCGTGGTTCCCTTCCACCAGTGGACTCCGGATGTATACGAAGGCGCCCCGACACCCATAACCGCCTTCATGTCGGTCGGCCCAAAGGCAGCCGGTCTGGCGGCCCTTATCAGGATCCTCATGGAGGCGCTGCCCCAGCTGATGGGAAGCTGGGAGATGCTGATCGCCATTCTGGCTGTCCTCACGATGACTGTGGGCAACCTGGCGGCCCTCGCCCAGAAGAGCGTCAAGAGGATGCTGGCATATTCATCCATAGCCCACGTAGGCTATATACTCATCGGTATCGTCGCATCCGTTAACGGTCAGTTCGACAGGGCGATCTCATCGGTTCTCTTTTATCTTTTCGCCTACACCTTCATGAATATAGGGGCCTTCGGTATCCTGATATTCATGAGAAGAGAGGGTGTGCAGGGAGAAACCCTGGAAGATTTCACGGGTCTTTCCCGCAGATCCCCAGCCGCGGCCCTTGCCATGCTCATATTCCTGTTCTCTCTGGCGGGCATCCCGCCAACCGCGGGCTTTGCGGCCAAACTCTCCATCTTCTACGCGGCAGTCCAGGGTGGCTACTATACACTGGTCGTTATAGCTGTCCTGAACAGCGCTGTGGCTGCCTACTATTACCTGCGGGTGATCATTGTCATGTATATGCAGGAGCCGGAGGTTGAGACTGCTTTTACGGGAACCTCGCCTCTTCTCTGGGCGGGTATAGCCCTGGCCATGGCTGGTACCATCGTCCTGGGAGTGCTGCCGGGCGGGTTACTGGAAGCGGCGCGTTTGTCCGTAATGTCCCTTCTATAAGAAATAGTTCCTTTTTCACCACAGATAGTTGGTGAAATTGCGGTAGTTATTCATAGGGCCTTTTACCGGAACCCTGGATAGATTAATTAGATCAGTCCGGGCTTTTGGGTGCAATCACTCGCCGTCGCAACCCCTAACAACCACCAACTTCCAGCTGGATTGAATTACTAGAAACCAGAAACCAGAAACTATTTATCTCTATATGGTTTCACAAAGAGCGCTGAGCCGCTCAGCCTGATGTTCGGCCTTGAGGCAAGGGCCAGCCCGGCTGACTCAGCCTTTTCGATGCTTTTTTCCAATTGAGCCTGATTGACGTGAAAAGGCGGCTCCGTCATCAGGAAATAGCCGCCAGGCCTGAGTATCTCGTGTATTTCTGAAAAGAGCCTGTCCTGATCCGGAACCTCATGGACAACCCAGAATGCAAGGACAAAATCCACCATTTCATCCATTCCAAGTCTGTCTGGCCCCAGACTGTCAGGTTCGATCAGCCTGAAGGTGATCCAGGAGTCTAAACCTTTCCGGGCGGCTCTCTTCGTTGCTATCTCGAGCATCTTTTCCTGGATATCAAGGGCATACACAGTGCCCCCATCACCCACAAGGCGGGCCATCCCGATGGAGAAGAATCCCATGCCGCATCCAATATCCACTGCCTTCATGCCGGGACCCAGATACGAGCCCAGGATCCTGGACGAATTATGGAACAATTTCCTCAAGGGGTTATCGAAAAAGTATGCTGCCCACCAGGGGCATACGTGCGTGTGGTGTTCTTTCGTCATATTATCAGGTCCATAGTACCGGTTTTCAAATTATAAGATATACCACCATCTTAATACAGTGCTGAGTTCAAACCCGAAACCCGCAATTGGTTTTGGGCAGCTCACGGCCGGGGTATCTAAGGGGCATGTTTCCAGATCTGGTTGTTTTTCAAGGGCCCATTCCGATCCTGGTGAGAAAGTGTAAGTTGACCAATGGGCCAGGAGTTAGTAAACAATAAAATCACCGCCCAGTCCACCTGATCAATGGTCGCTTCAGGATCTTAGCTGATGACCAAAGGAGTAAACGATGATCGACAGAGCCGCTGTCCTCCTGTGCGATATTGCCGCGTACGGAAATATCGGGATATCCGCGGATGCCACCGTTGGAGAACTTTTATCGAGCATTCACAAGAACGAAAAGGGTGCTGTTGTAATCCTTGAGGGAAGAGAGCAGCCTGTCGGTATTCTTACAGAAAGGGATGCAGTCAGGCTGATTTATGATGGCATAGACAGGAACGAGCCGGTAAAGGAATTTGCAAAAAAAACGGTGATCACGGCAATGGGTGACAGAACAATAGGTTATGCCATGGATCTGATGCTGGAAAATAATATTCGCAGACTTGTGGTCGTGGACGAAATGGGCATTTTTCTGGGTCTCGTAACGCAGCAGGACCTCCTCATTCACCTTGAGGACGATTTTTACAGAACAACTATCAAGGCCAAACACATACAGGACCTGGTGAGAGATCTTATATATGCGTCGCCGGATGAATCGATAAAGAGCGCCCTTGAAAAAATAATCAAGGAAAATATAAGCGCCGTTCCAATTCTTCAAAAGGGCAAAACGGTAGGCATTATTGCAGAAAAAGACATCCTGGATCTGGCCAACAAAAAGGTTTCCTTCGGCGACAAAGTCGGACTTTATATGACGAGCCCGGTAGAGTGTGTGGAAATGGACACGAAGCTTGTGGATATTGTCAAGATCCAGAACTCAAAAAACATAAAACGGGTAATCCTCTGTGATGAGAAGGGGATGGCTGTGGGGATCATAACAAGCAGGGATCTTGTGAGGAATCTGGAAGGTGACTACCAGGATTTTCTCGAGAGGAAACTGACGTACACAAAAGAAGTGCTCAACCTTCTGCCTGAAATGCTGCTGGAGCTTGTGGACACCGGGGAGGACCAGCTGGTCCTGTGGTGCAATGACAAGGTGATCAACCGTTTCGGTGAGGGTATTATCGACAGGTCGGTAACCCGGCTGGTGCCCGCCGGCAGATGGAAGGACATCTGCAGTACACTCAGAAAGCAGGGGAAGATCGAAGATGTGAGGTATAAGAAGGACGGTGCGGTTTTTGAATTTTCAGGATTCTACCTGCCCATGGACAGGGTAAACGAGATCGGCCGCATACAGCTTATCATGAGGGATATCACTGAAGAGGTGATGCTTGCCACAACCGACCCGTTGACGAGCGTTTACAACAGAAGGTTCATGAACGAATTTCTCACCAGGGAGATCCAGAGGTGTCGACGGGTGGGCAAGGAGTTTGCGGTGGTCCTGGTTGACCTTGATGACTTCAAAGAGGTTAACGATACTTACGGACACTACTCCGGTGATATGGTCCTGAAGGCCATAGTGGGCATGATAATGTGCGGGACAAGGGAGTACGACGTTGTTGGCAGATACGGAGGAGAAGAGTTTCTCATCATCCTCCCGGAGGTAGATCGCCTTTCAGCGAAGGTTGTGGCCGAGAGAATCCGCCAGGAAATTGAAGGCAGCGAGATAGAAATTGTGAATAAACAGAAAGTAAGAATAACGGCAAGCCTTGGTGGGGCGTGTTACGATGCGGATGGGGAATCAGCCGATGATCTCCTCGTCAAGGCCGACGCCAGAATGTATAAGGCAAAGAAGGCTGGGAAGAACATGGTGTTATTCGAGTAGGATAGACAGGGACAACAAAGGGCTGTTTGGGGGCAGTGATATCATTATGATATCACTGCCCCCAATACTTTATTGCTCCTCATGGTTGAGATTTTCCTCCCTGGCCAGGAGGCTCTCACTGTTCTTGCCTGCTTATGGTTTTGTCCACAGGTTCGGGTTCAATGAACACACGTTTTACGTCGGGATGTGTGGATTTGATCTCTCTGTCGAGCTCTCCAAGTATCCTTTCGACATCCCCGGCAGGAAGATTGTCATCGAAGTCTACGCTCATATTAACAAGGATAAATTCGGGGCCCATGTGCAGGGTCAGAACCTCATTAACTGATTGTATGCCGGGAAAAGATCGCGCAAGCTTGCGGATATTTTCAACCGTCTCGTTTTCAGCGCTTTCACCGATGAGCAGGCTTTTGGTTTCATAGGCGAGCCAGATAGCGGTCGCGGCCAGAATAAGGGCGATCACAATTGACGCAGCGCCGTCGTAGTAGCTCTTCCCCGTAATATGACCCAGGAGGATCCCTGTAAATGCAACAATGATTCCCAGCATTGCGGCGGAATCTTCAAAGAAAACAACAAACAAAGAGGGGTTTTTCCCCCTCCTGACGGCCTGGAAATAATTCAGGTCGCCCTTGGACCTGGCAAGTTCACGCCTGGCGATCGTCCACGCAACGCCTTCAAAGACTATGGCGAAAGCAAGGACAATGTAGTTTACAACTGGTTTTACCATAGGTCTCGGATTAAACAGGTTGTGTATGCCCTCATAGGCGGATATTCCAGCGCCGGCGGCAAAGATGAGAATAGCAACTATGAAACTCCAGAAATAGATCTCCTTACCGTGGCCAAAGGGAAAATTTTCGTCTGCTGGCTTTTGCGCTCTCTTGAGGCCGTAAAGGAGCAGGACCTGGTTTCCGGTGTCCACCACGGAATGGATCCCCTCGGAGACCATGGCAGAGCTGCCTGTGATCAGGGCGGCGCCGAATTTGGTGATCGCGATGAAAAAATTACCAAAAAGGGCTGCGATGATAACCTTTCTTGAACCTGTTGACATGGATCAGCCTCCTTTAGGGCCGGCAATACACGCGAAACTTAACACTCCGAACAGACCAGGCACAAGACATATAATTTTTTTGTATAGATATAAACATTTATAAAATATAGTTACATGAAACAGTTCGTTTCCCCAATTAGTCAGTTGGATTTCTGTATTGAATAGCAACATTTGGAGATAATCCTCCGAAAAAATGGGAATGAGGAGGTACGGCTTGAAGAGTATAATTACGGTTACAGTAAACCCAGCGGTAGACAAATATGCATCTGTTCAGAAGATAGAACCGGACATAAAGCTCAGATGCACCCCCCCACGTTTCGAACCGGGTGGCGGAGGACTGAATGTCTCCAGAGCAATAATGAAGCTTGGCGGCACCTCAAGGGCCGTAACGACTGCCGGCGGCGAAATGGGCAGAATGCTCCTTGAACTCCTGGAGGAGGAGGGAATTGAGATGTCTTCCATAGCTGTACAGGGACAGACAAGGGAAAACCTGACACTTTATGAGGAATCGACCGGGAAACAATTCCGTTTCGGAATGCCGGGGCCCGCTGTTTCCCGGGATGAATGGGAGAGGCTTCTGGTTGAAGTGGAATCCACAGAGCCCGCACCAGATTTTATTGTGGCAAGCGGAAGCCTTCCTCGGGGAGCGCCCGATAATTTCTATTCAAGAATTGCGGAAATCGCCGGCAGGTCAGGTAGCAAAATGATCCTTGATACTTCCGGAGCCGGACTCAATATATCTCCAGGCGCGGGTATTTACATGATAAAGCCAAACAGGAATGAGCTTGAGCAGTTCGCCGGCGGGAAGTTGACAACTCTAAAGGAAATGGAATCAACAGCGTACGGGATAGTGCGCAACGCTAAATGCCAGATCCTCGTAGTTTCCCTGGGCCCTGAGGGCGCATTACTGGTAAGCGGGGAAGGACCTGAGTGGGTCCGCGGGCCCCAGGTTGGGACGGTTAGCAGCATCGGGGCAGGAGACAGTATGGTGGCGGGAATAGTTATGAAACTTGCTCAGGACCATCCGGTAAGAGAAGCAGTGAAATTTGGAGTAGCTTGCGGCGCGGCGGCGGTTATGACTCCCGGCTCTGAACTGTGCCGGAAAGAAGATGCATTTAAGCTATATAAGAGTATGCTATCATAATGATAGCATATCCTTATATATTAGGGATCATCTCCCGAAACTCTGCCCTGCTTGAGGGTCTCCGGGGTGATCATCCACTTCAATAGCCAGTTTCCCGCGGCTCCCTCCAGACATACCGCTGCAGCCACATCGAATTCCAGAAGCCCGACTTCAGGATTCCAGGTAAGAAGCAGGGATGCAAGCCTGGAGAGATGCGGCAGGTGTCCAACCAGCATTGTGTCCATCTCCTCTACAGAAAGCCTTTCCGACCAGACACCTGGATCATCCAAAGGATCGAGTCCATCGCTCTGCATAACCTCAGGCGATTGCGCCATAGTTCTGGCCAGGATAGTTGCTGTCTGGGCTGCCCTTGCCTTGCCGCTGTGGTGAATAATGCCGATACTCATTTTGAAATTGTCAGCGATAAATCCCGCCAGATTTTCAACCGTATGAACCCCTTTCTTTGAAAGGGGTCTTATGGGGTCCTCTTCCCTGCTGAGCGCTTCACCGTGCCTGATGAGATAAACCAGCATTTTCCTGTACCCTTCCCAAAAAATACTTTTTCGGATCATCTCCAAATCAGGATGTGAGATTTCTATTCATAAGGCCGGGTTCTTGGGTGTAATCACTCGCCTTCGCAACCCCCTTTGAGCTTCGCTTCGTGATTCACCAAAACCCCGGCCTTATTTGCATGTGGTTATCCAGGGTTATAAGTCATCCTACAAAATCGAAATCATAATTGCTATACTCTCCCACGATTTTGAGAGGAGGAATGTTATCCTGTTGGTCCAGAACCCGGCTGACACCTCTTCATTTACTTAACACCGAAAGAGTTCTCCCGGAACCGGATGCTGCTTGTCTGATAAAGGAGTTGGTATGGGAAACAATCAGATAGTAGACCTGCGGTCAGATACCGTAACCAGACCTACGTCCGAGATGAGAAAGGCAATGGCTCAGGCCGAAGTAGGCGACGATGTCTACGGCGAGGATCCCACGGTCAACAGGCTTGAAGAAATAGCGGCTGAAAAACTGGGCATGGAGGCGGCAATACTCATGCCCTCCGGGACGATGGGAAACCAGACTGCCCTTCATATCCAGTGCAGCCCCGGTAGCGAGGTAGTTGTGGAGGAGAGGAGCCACATCTCGAATTACGAGATGGCTGCAATGGCGGCGCTTTCCGGTCTCCTTGCCCATCCCGTCTGTACGGATGACGGGTTAATGACTGCCGGACAGGTGAGGGGGGCAATCAGGCCGGATATTTATTACCTGTCCAGGACCGCACTTGTAGTCCTGGAAAACACACATAATATGGCTGGCGGCAAGGTGATGCCCCTCGAAAGAACCAGGAAGATCCTGAATGTCGCGGAAGAAGCCGGTGTTCCAGCACATCTTGACGGCGCAAGGATTTTCAACGCGGCCCAAAGCCTGGATATCAAAGTAAGAGCTGCTGTGTCCGGCTTCGATTCGGTGATGTTCTGCCTGTCCAAAGGGTTAGGTGCTCCCGTGGGCTCTATCCTGGCCGGCGCAAAAGAGTTCATAACCGAGGCAAGAAGGGTTCGAAAGATGTTCGGCGGCGGGATGAGGCAGGCGGGTATTATCGCAGCGGCAGGCATAGTCGCACTGGAGGTGATGGCAGAACGGATAAGCAGTGACCACGATGCAGCATGGTCCCTGGCCAGAGGTTTTTCCGGGATCAGCGGCATAGGAGTACCGGTTAAGCCGGAGTCGAACATAGTCATGCTCAGGGTAAAACCACCCTGGTTTGAGGAGCAGTTGAAAAAAAACCCACCGGAAAACGGAGACCTGGCAAGCGCATTCGTGGGTCACTTGCGCAAAGCCGGTGTGCTGGCTCTTGCCATTGACCGTGAGCAGGTCAGGATGGTTACCCATTATGATATACCTGATGACGGGATCGATAGGGCGATTGAGGCGGCGCTTAAGTAAAAGTTGTTAGTCGATAGGTTTATGAGTTCATCTCCAAATTATCTGGTGAGATTTCCATTTATATGGCCGGGTTTTTGGGCGTAATCACTCGGCTTCGCAACCCCCTTTGAGCTTCGCTTCGTGATTCACCAAAACCCCGGCCTGATTTGTATGTGGTTTTACAGGAACCCATTCTAATAAATTGACCACTAATTAATTTGGAGATGAACTCTTATAAGCTGTAATCTTGATTTTCAACCGGATGAGAGTGTAATCTAAATTGTGCATAAGGGGCGAAGAGTAAAATACAAGTTTCAAATCTCCAATTTCTGATTTCTAATCCCTAAGAGCTCAAAGGAGATCTTTATGTCAACTGTTTCAAGAAAGGATTTTGAAAAGGCGCTTTCTGTTGGCCGTCCGCCAAACATTGCCAGGCTATTTCCTAATTCCAGGGCACTCATTGTCAGTGGAAAGGCTGTTGACAGGGCAATGTTAGCCAGGGGAGGGACCATGACGATCGCTGCCAACGGCCGCAACCAGTTCGTCATCAGGGGCGCGCTGAAAGCGGCACAGAGGGCCAACGCCTCCATAATCGTGGAGATAGCCAAGTCAGAGGGAGGCGCCAACGCCTATTGCGCCATCAACTTCTGGAACATGGCAAGGATGGTGGATGCCATATCCAACGAACTGGGGATCACGATACCGGTTGCCATCCATGCGGACCACTATGGAATTAAAGGCGACGAGGATGTGGCAAGGGCAAGAGTGGAAATACCGTCAATGTTTGACGCGGGGATAACCTCCATAGCTATAGACGCCTCTCACCTGCCGGACGACATGAACCTGTTGGCCAATATAGCCTTAGCCGGTTACGTGCCGACCTGGGCAGGCCTTGAGACGGAAGTCGGGGAGATAAAGGGCAAGGAAGGGCTTTCCACCGTGGAAGAGGCCCTCTTCCACATAAAGGGCTTGAATGCCCACAATATCTTCCCTGACTGGATAGCCTTAAACAACGGCACGACACACGGGATAGAAGAATCGGACGCTGGTATCCAGATAGACCTGACAGCACAAATTCACAGTTCCCTGGAACCGTACAGGATCTCCGGGGCGCAGCACGGGACCTCGGGAAACAGCAGCGAGCGGCTGCGAAAGATCGCCTCCGAGACAAAAACTACGAAGGCGAACGTTGCTACGGCTCTCCAGATGCTGACCTGGGGGGTTAAGGTCAACGACTATGGTAACGCTATCCTCGACGAGAACGGGGAGTTCGCAAAAGTATCGGATGCCGGTGTTACCGATGAGCTCTGGGAAGAGATGGTTGCCTACGCGGCGGACAGGGGTCTTAAGGGCGGCGACTACAAGAAGCTGAACCTGCCGTTCGAAAATCACCTGCTGAGCCAATCAGAGGAGATCAGAACCAGGATGGCCGGAGCGGCAGAGGGCTTTATATTTGAGCTGCTCACAAACGTGTTCAACGCACGTGATACAGCTCCACTGGCGGTGGATGCCATCCTTACAGCGGGATCCTACGACCTTGGACCCAAGGTCGGAAGATTAGAGGATCCTGTCCAGTGGACGAAAGAGAAGATCGCCGCCAAAGCCGCTGCCATTGATTCAGACAAGGGGCCGGAGGGTGACTTTGACGATTGATAGTCATAACGGCAGGTCCGGGAAAATAAATGAGGCAGATACGGGCGGCTGATCCAGTTACCTGAATACCGCCGTATCTGCCTCGAGCTTGGCTGCTGACGAGCAGCGTCAGGATTTACAACCATTACACTTGCGGCAAGATTTGACAGGCGTGTCCCTGAGGGCATTTTTCTGACCTGTCCAGAAGTCAGCTTCCCGTTTTCCTGCTTCCCTGGTAATCTCTTTTTTCACCTGCGTTCACCTCCTTCCCGTTTCGCTTTCCGCTGAGTAAAAAGCCATGGATGGACTTTTTACGACCCTATTAAGTATCCGTATCGATACTTGGGATACTCTAATAATAATTCTATCGCTAATTGGCCTGCTGTCAAACTGATTTGATAAGAGGAACATCCTCCCCAAAAGCCCGGCCTGGGTTGTATCTATCCAGTTAAGGTTCCGGTAATAGGCCCTGAAGCGAAGCTCAAGAGCTAAGTATAAGGCCGACTTGTCCGCCGTAGCCTTGGCGAAGGCGGAAGGCGAAGGGGCTTTTACCGGACCCTGTTTATTATATATTGACCACCAACAAATGAGGTGATGAACCCTTTTTAGAAATTCGCAATAGACATTAGAAAATGCTGAGCTACTTTTGTATTAGGGAGTAAAAATAAGAACTGACAGCAGAAGGGAGGATTATCATGGCAAAGTGGAATATCGATCCGGCACATTCGGGAGCTGGATTTGCCGTACGTCACTTCATGCTCAGCAACGTTAAGGGTCTGTTTCAGGATATCAGCGGCATCGTAAATTACGATCCTGACGATCCGTCCGCTATAAAGATCGACGCTGTAATAAGTACTTCATCCATCTCCACCGGCATCAAGGATAGGGATGAACACCTTCAGAGCGGTGATTTTCTGGATGTGGCCAATTTCCCTGAGATGGCGTTCGTGAGTACAGATGCTGACCTTTCCGACGGAAGTGGAACCGTATCGGGCGATCTGACGATAAGGGGGATCAGCAAGCCGGTTAACTTCGATGTGGTTTATTTCGGCCCAATGGTTGACCCTTTCGAGAGTAAGACGCATATAGGTTTCACCGCGACAGCAACGATCAACCGGGTGGATTACGGCATGATCTGGAACGCCGAGCTCGAAGGCGGCGGAGTTGTCGTGGGCAATAAAGTACAGATTACGCTGGATGTTGAAGCGATCAAAGAGTAGTAACTTCCATTAATCTCCAGATGGCTCGGGAAAAGAATGGAAGCACTGGGGGTCGTCAGCGAGGTAGTCACCCTCACCGGCCAGGAGTGTATTCGCGTAAGCTATGGCCCTGCATCCCCTGCAGGAAGCCCACATTGCGCAAGTGCCGCACTTTCCTGAGTATAAGCTCTTGTCCCTGAGATCCTGAAGAACCGGTGAGGTAGCCCATATTTCCCGGAAGGAATCTATTAGAATATTTCCTAAAGGAACATCCAACCTCCTGCATGGAAGGATAGTGCCGTCAGGCATGAAGGTAATTCCTGAAAGACCTGCCGAGCATCCTCCCAAGGGTACTGAACCCATAGCTCCTGTTGCCTCCGGAAAAAGCAGGCATGAAGCCACCGGATCCCCGGTCACTATCCGCATGTTTTTAAATTTCAGTTTCGAAATTTCCTCGTACAGATCGCGAACCTCCCGGGTCGTGAGCATGTTCTGAGACAGCTTCTCTCCTGAACCGTAGGGTACGATCCTGGAAAAGCCGAACCGATGAACTCCCATATTCGAGGCGATATCAGCCATTTGCATGAAATATCCCGCGTTAAGGGTGGATAAGGTCATGTTAAGGGCTACTGAGTGGCCCGCCTCCAGAAGCGCAATGACGCCTTTCATCGCTTCGGTGTAGCTTCCCTTTCCCCTGATGCTGTCGTGTACTTCTTCGGGTCCCTCGATGCTCACCTGCACACCGGCAATGCCAACATCACTCAGCTCTTCGGCCCTGCTGTTATCAACCTGTGTGCCGTTGGTGAGCAGATAAATATCGAAACCCCTGTTCTTTATATGTTTGAGAATGTCCATCAGATCGTCGCGGTAGAATGGCTCTCCGCCGGTGACGTTGGAGCTCCTGTCAAACTCGATCCCGTAGGAGTCACCCCATACATCAAGTGTGTTGGCCACCTCATCCACCGACTCGACGATCTGCTCGAAGGTCATCTCCGCGCTGTTCGTCCCGTCCTGGTAACAGTGCTCGCACCTCAGATTGCATCGGGAGGTTACATGTATCTGAAGGAAAAAATCGTGGGCTTGCTTGATAGTCATAAGAGGAAGTCCGGGATAAATAAATAAGGCAGATACGAACGACGGAACCTGTAATTATTTGCCGCCGTATCTGCCTCGAGCTTGGCTGCCGACCGGCAGCGTCAGGATTTTCAACCGTTTCACTTGCGGCAGGCTTTGACAGGTGTGTCCCTGAGGGCTCTTTTCTGTACTGCCCAGTAATCAGCCTCCCGCTTTCTGGCTTCCCTGGTAATTTCCTTTTTCACCCGCGTTCACCTCCTTCCCGTTGTATAATAAACGATATAAAAAGCCATGGATGGACTTTTTACGACCCTATCAACGATCTGTATCGATGCTGGATATACTATATATAGATTCTATCGCCAATTAGCATTTTGTCAAACTTAATTTATAATAGTAGTTAATTAACCATTATTGGGAAAGTGGACAGCTTTTTTGTGAGGAGGTAAGAGATGGCTCAAATTACTTTGAAAGGAAATCCGATAAACACTGTGGGAGATTTGCCGGAGGTGGGAACTCAGGCGCCTGATTTTATGCTTACAGCAAATGATCTTTCCGATGTGGTCCTGGATGATTACGCCGGGAAAAAGCTGGTGCTCAACATATTTCCCAGCCTGGATACTGATGTATGCGCGGCATCGGTAAGGAAGTTCAACGAAGAGGCCGGGGGACTTTCCAATACAGAGGTTCTATGCATCTCCAAGGACCTTCCTTTCGCGCAGTCCAGATTCTGCGGCGCAGAGGGCCTGGATAACGTTACTACTCTCTCGTGCTTCCGCTACAGAACCTTTGGTGACAACTACGGAGTGAGGATTGCTGACGGACCCATCGCAGGACTGATGTCCAGGGCGATCGTGGTCATAGATGAGGACGGTAAGGTTATCTATCGCGAACAGGTCCCGGAAATCACCCAGGAGCCTGATTACGAAAGCGCCCTTGCCGCTGTAAGATAGGGATGGAGTTTCGTTTTTCGGATCATCTCCAAATGCAAACCAGGCCGGGGTTTTGGGTGTAATCACTCGGCTGCGGGTGAGCACTTGAAGGGTAGAATCGGGGAACCGGGGAACCGGTGACACGGAGCGATACGAGGGGGAGATGGGGCGCATGGGCGAGTGGGTGTCTAATCCCTCTCCCTTGATGGGAGAGGTTAGGAGAGGGTGAGTCGCAGCAACGTGGGTCTTGGGTCCTGGGACGAGGTTTATGGGCCTTAATATCAAATTAACACTATTGTCATAAGGCCCGATTTGTGATAGATACGTGGCCGATTTCCGAGTTCACCTACCTATCCCCCTTGGATTTGACAGTTTTATGGTCATGCCAGGGGGTGTAATTTTTCAGGGGAAATTTTGAAGAACAGGCTCTTTGAACCTATTGAAATTGGGAAAATTACCATCCCCAACAGGTTTATGCGAAGCGCAACATGGGAGGGGATGTGTGAAGAAGACGGGAAACCCACGCCAAGGTTGTCTGCCCTGTACAGTGAATTGACCAAAGGAGGGGTGGGCCTTATCGTGACAGGTTATACGTATATCCATCCAAGGGGGAAGCAGATGATCGGGACGTTGGGAGCCTGGTCGGATGACCTTGTCCCATCTCTTACGGAGGTAGCCGACGCGGTTCACAGGGCGGGAGGAAGGGTCTTTTCCCAGCTCATGCACGCCGGCGCCCAGACATCCCAGAGAGCCACGGGGAACGCCCCTCTCGGGCCGTCACCGGTGCCCAGCCCATTCTATTCAGGCATCCCGGAAAAGATGTCGCCGGGGCAGATAAAGAGCACCGTTAAGGACTTTACCAGGGCTGCCGCCAGGATAAAGGCGGCGGGCTTTGACGGGGTGCAGCTCCACG
Organism: bacterium; assembly: GCA_048061075.1. Classification (GTDB taxonomy): domain Bacteria; phylum BMS3Abin14; class BMS3Abin14; order BMS3Abin14; family BMS3Abin14; genus SZUA-178. The sequence continues at coordinate 21,779 of JBGMRC010000004.1, forward strand.
CGGCCCATGGTTACCTCATAAACCAGTTTCTCTCCCCAATGACGAACAGAAGAGATGATAAATACGGCGGATCGGCCCGGAACCGGTTCCGGTTTCTGGAGGAAGTCGTTTCGGCGGTCCGCGGTGACGTTGGCGATGATTTTCCCCTCACCGTGAAACTCTCCGGTTCGGACAATCTGGAGGGAGGGATCAGGATCGACGATGCCGTTGAAGCGGCCGTGCGGCTTCAGGAGCTGGGAATTGACGCTATTGAGGTCAGTGCCGGAACCTCGGGCTCCGGTGATGGAGTTCCGGTCCGGAAGGGAATAAACAGCCTCGACAGGGAAGGCTATAACGCGGATTACTCAATAAGGATAAAGAAAAAGGTAAATGTGCCGGTCATTCTTGTGGGCGGGTTGAGATCCTTTTCTCTGATAGAGAGGCTGTTAGCAGAGGGATATGCCGACATGTTTGCCCTCTCAAGGCCTCTCATAAGGGAGCCGAACCTCGTGAACATCTGGCGTGAGGATTCGTCCCACAGGGCAACATGTATCTCCTGCAACCTCTGTTTCAGGCCTGGAATGAGAGAAGGCGGTATCTACTGTGTCGTGGAAAGGAAGCTTGCCGAACACAAAGAACGTAAGAAAGGATCACAGAGCTGACTTCACCCTCATGTTGCATAAACCGCCGGAATCGCGATACAGTTAGTGTTCTATCAACCAACCATCCACAGGATTCCGTATCGAGAATGAATAGACAGGAATTGTAATTATGCGATTAGTCATCTGCGGCGCGGGAATTATAGGGTCTAATCTCGCGAACTTTCTTTCCGATCAGGGCCACGAAGTGACCGTTATAGAGCAGAAACAGTCCGTTGCTCACAAGATCAGCGAGAAACTGGATGTTCGTGTCCTCGTGGGAACCGCCTCTGACCCGGCTATCTTGGAAGAAGCGGGTGTGGCTGACGCGGATATGGTCGTCGCCGTAACCAACTCGGATCTTTCCAATCTGTCCATCTGCTCCCTGGCTGCGGCATACGGGGCGAAAAAAAGGATCGCCAGGGTCAGGGACAGGGCACTGAACGAGGTTCTAAAAAAGTTCGGGCCTGATCACTTCTACGTCGATGACATAATCAACCCGGATGAAGTCGCTTCCCAGGCTATTATCAAAGTCATGACAGCTCCAGGTTCGCGCCAGGTCGCTGACTTCGCAGATGGTAAGATCCTCCTGAGAGCTTTCGATGTGCCTGAGGACTCACCACTCTCCGGGATCAAACTGGGGGAGATCAGCGACAACGATTTCCCGTGGCCCTTCCTGGTCGTGGCGATAAGAAGAAATGGTGAAGTCGTAATTCCCTACGGCGATGACACAATAAATTCAAAGGACCGGATCTACGTCCTTCTGCCAAAGCAGTCGACACCCGAATTCGTCACATTCCTCGATCCAGGCGCAAAGCTTCCCAAAAAAGTGATCATCTACGGTGCCACAGCTACAGGCATCAGCCTGGCGCAGGGTCTTTCAGAGAGGATCCCGGAGGTTGTGCTTTTAGAGGAGAGCAGGGTGAAGGCGGAAAGGGTGGCAGGCCTCCTGGACGACGTCAGGGTAACTACAGGTGCCGCCTCCGAAGCTGATATCCTCAGGGAGTGCGGTGTTGAGGCGGCCGATACTTTCATCGCAGTCTCAACCAACGATCAATCCAACCTTATTTCCGCTGTGCTTGCCAAGAAGCTGGGCGCGGGCACTACCGTAATTACGACTCACTCCCAGGATTATATGGCGATCACAGAGGCAATGAATATAGACGTTGTCATAAATCCCCGACTTCTTGCCATCGATCAGATCCTTCGGCTTGTCAGGGGAAGTCAGGTTGCCACTGTGGTCACGATACCGGAGTGCGGTGCCGAAGTCATAGAGCTCATTCCTGAGAAGGATTCTCCTGTTACCAAAAAACCGATACGTGACATCAAATTTCCAAGAAACTCGATCGTTGGCGCCATCTACCGCGGCAACGAAGTGATCCTCGCCAGCGGGAGCACCGAGATAAAAGAGGGTGAGCCGGTAGTTGTTTTCTGCATTGAAGACGCATTGCATAAAATAGAGAAGCTTTTCGTAAAGAAGGGGATTCTATAACAGATTCATCTTCGGGATCTGGTGGGGCCTTTTACTGGAACCCTGGATAGCCAAACGCAAATCAGGCCAGAACAGTGGGGTCAGGTCCTGCCTTCTTACCTTTTTGAGAAGGTTGCTTTACAAAAGGTAAGAAGGCAGGACCTGACCCCATGACTGAACCTGCGAGACTGTTCCAGGATCGGGCTAAAATATGCACAAGAAACTGGTTTTTAATATAGTTTCCCGGATCCTCTTTGTGATCTGCATAACCATGCTTGCTCCTCTTGCATGGGCGATACTGGATGATCCTGTCAGTGCCGAGAGCAGGGCTTTTGCGATCACTATCCTCGTGGGTATTACCATTTCCTTGCTGGCGAGGATGAATCTGAAAATTTCCGACGAGGATTTCGAGAACATAAGCGCCAAGGACGGCCTTGCTATCGTTGGGCTTTCGTGGATCAGTATCTCTGCTTTTTCCGCGCTTCCCTTTTTCCTCAGTGGCGTAACGCCCAGTTATATTGATGCCTTCTTCGAGACTGTAAGCGGCTTCACTACCACTGGAGCGACTATAATGACCCAGATCGAGTCCCTGCCCAGGGGTATACTCTTCTGGAGAAGCATGACTCACTGGCTGGGTGGTATGGGTATCATTGTGCTCTCAGTTGCTCTCCTGCCGGCCCTGGGAAGCGGGGCTTACAAGCTCTACAGGGCTGAAGCCCCGGGCCCTACAGCCGAGAGGATAAGACCGAAGATGAAGGAGACTGCCAAGAGTCTCTGGACGGTCTATTTCATCCTCACCGCTGTCGAAACAGTCCTGCTCATGACCGGCGGCATGCCTCTTTTCGATGCCCTCGCCCACACTTTCGGGACCATGGCTACGGGGGGGTTCTCTACAAAAACAGCCAGCATTGGAGCTTATGGACCGTACATCCAGTGGGTAGTGGTCGGGTTTATGTTTCTGGCGGGAGCCAACTTCATGCTTCACTATCAGGGCATGAGGGGCAGGCTGGGCATGTACGTCAGGGATGATGAGTTCAGGACCTATTCTGCCCTGATCCTGACAGGCATAATCGTGTTTACTCTGGTACTGTCTTTTGAGCAGAAGGTTTTTTCCGAGGAGACGCTCAGGCAGGCCGCGTTCCAGGTTGTGTCCATCATGACGACTACAGGGTACACCACGGCGGACTTTAACCTCTGGCCAGCCTTCCTGAAATTCGTCCTCATCATGCTCATGTTCATTGGAGGGTGCGCAGGCTCCACCGGTGGCGGTCTGAAGGTTGTCAGGGTGTTCGTGGCGGTAAAGTCCGGCTTCAAGAGTATCCTCCAGGCGATCTTTCCCAATGCGGTGATACCGGTAAGAGTCAATAAGCGGTCCGTTCCCGATGCCTATATCCTTGCGGCGGTCTCGTACTTCGTCATCTACATGTTCCTGTTTGCCTTCGGTATAGTCTTTCTTACCTTAACGGAAAAGGTGGATCTCGTGACTGCTATGTCCGCGTCTATAGCCACTCTCTCGAATATAGGTCCGGGGCTTGGCAAGGTAGGCGCAATGGAGAACTACGCGTGGATCTCGGGGCCGGGCAAAGTGATGCTGTCCTTCCTCATGCTCGCCGGCAGGCTGGAGCTGTTCTCCATCCTGGTGCTC
>JBGMRC010000005.1:0-25032 GCA_048061075.1 bacterium
AAAGGCTTGCCAAGATGGGCAAAAGGGGCAAATGACCTAAAAGGTTAAAAGGCAAGATACGTCCCCCAGGGTTCTCTCCCTACGCACTAATCTATTGACATACCACTCAAATTATACTACTTTCCGCTATTCGTTTTCTTCTTATAAAGTCAGATCCTGCGAGGAAAAGAAAAACCGTGAAAACTTACTCCGCCAAAAAGGGCGAGATCGAGAGAAACTGGGTTGTAGTGGACGCCGACGGCCAAGTGCTTGGCCGCCTGGCGAGCCGGATCGCCCTGATACTCAGGGGAAAGGACAAGCCGGTTTTTACACCCCATGTTGACACCGGCGATTTCGTTGTGGTTGTCAACGCTGACAAGGTGGTCCTTTCCGGCAACAAGCTGGATGACAAGGTGTATTACTGGCACTCCGGATACCCCGGCGGCATCAAGGGGATCAAGGCGAAGGATCTATTAGAGAAAAAGCCGGAAGAGCTCGTCAGGAAGGCAGTGAAGGGCATGCTGCCCAAAAACAAACTTGGCCGGAAGATCTACGGCAAACTGAAGGTTTACGCCGGCCCCGATCATCCCCATGAGGCACAGCAGCCTCGAAAAGTGACATTCAAGAACCTGAGGTAGGTAAATGACAGAAGAAAAATATTACGGAACAGGAAAGAGAAAGACCTCCATCGCCAGGGTATGGCTCAAGCCGGGGGAAGGAAATGTCCTTATCAACAAGAAGGATGCGGACGAGTACCTTGCACGCGAGACTCTAAAGATGATCATCATGCAGCCTTTTGAGGTAACCGAAACGGTTGGAAAATTTGACGTCAGCGTTAATGTCAACGGCGGAGGTGTGAGCGGGCAGGCAGGCGCCATAAAGCACGGGATCAGCAGGGCGCTGCTGGTTGTATCTCCTGATTTCAGGAAACCGCTTAAAAAAGCAGGCTACCTGACCAGGGATGCCCGAGAGGTTGAGCGTAAAAAGTACGGACAGAGAGGCGCCCGCGCCAGATTCCAGTTCTCCAAACGTTGATATTCACCGATTTGCTGTCAAAAAGGGAAGGGCGTATCGTCCTTCCCTTTTTTTATGGTTGTTTGTAGTGTAAGTCATGGTTGAAAGTTGAAGGTTGAAAGTTGAAGGTTGGTAATGCAGATTGCTAGATATAACGATCAACTGTTAACAGCTAAATTGCTTCGGTCAGGGTTTATAATTACCAGACAGTGGTTCTCGGAAATTAGATTCCGTAATTAACTGTAACCTGCTTTTGAATAAACAGACTTTCAACCTTCAACTTTCAACCTTCAACTTTTAACCATTACTACCCCGGAGGGAGAAATGATAACAGTCGGAATAATAGGCGCAACCGGATACACCGGGATGGAGCTGATAAGGATACTTCTAAAACATCCGAAGGCCGAGCTTGCTTACGCGACGTCGAGGAGATGGTCCGGCCAGGCCATCAGCGATGTAATGCCGCATCTATACAGCGCCCGGGACCTGGTCCTTGCCGGATTCGACGCGAAAGAAGCCGCATCCGCGGCCGAACTTTTTTTCGTATGCCTTCCTCACGGTGAGTCCATGAACATATCAGCGGATCTTTACGGGAGGGGGAAGAAGGTCATCGATCTCTCAGCGGATTTCAGGCTCCGGGACCCGGCGGTTTTCGGGGAATGGTACGGTGAGCATACACAACCGGAACTCCTTTCTGAAGCCGTTTACGGGTTGCCCGAGCTCTACAGAGAGGAGATAGGGGACGCCACCCTGATCGCAAACCCCGGGTGCTACCCGGTGAGTGTAATACTGGCCCTTATACCTCTGCTGGAAGAAGGATTGGTGAGCCTCGATTCTATTGTCGCTGACAGCAAATCAGGGGTCAGCGGGGCGGGAAGAGAGCCGAAGCCAAACCTCCACTTTCCGGAAGTATATTCAGACTTTAGCGCCTACAGTATCGCGGGGACACACAGGCATATCAGTGAGATGGAACAGGAGCTGGGAGGTATCTGTCAGGGCGATGTGAAACTCACCTTCACACCGCATCTGCTTCCCGTCAGCAGGGGTATCCTGACAAGCATTTACGCCAGTCCCTCTGATGAAATGGATGAAGGTTCCCTTGTGGAGCTATACAGGGAAAGGTACTCGGCTGAGCCCTTTGTTATTGTGAGGGATTTGAGCGAGCCACTTCCGGGCCTGAAGGACGTCTGCGGGACAAACCAGTGTATTCTTGCCACCAGATATGACGAAAGGACAGGCAAGGTAATAGTCATCTCTGTTCTGGACAACCTTGTTAAGGGCGCTGCCGGCCTGGCGATTCAGAACATGAACCTCATGTTGGGTTTTGGTGAGGACGTGGGCCTCACAGACCTTCCCCTGTATCCCTGAGGTCGAGCAGGAAAAACCTAGATTTTTTACGATGTTACAGCGCCAGAAGACATCGATGAACCTTGACAGGCACAAAGACGCATGATAATTATCCTCAGTTGAGGAGATTTGAGAGGCTGTAAACCGCCAATAACCTGTGCTGCCGCACAATACTACCAATGGGAGGCCGGGAACCTGGCTGGTTTATGCTCAGTAGTGAACCGGATCACCTGGAGAGAATCAGATGTTTCCTGGACGCGCTGTAAGGCTTATGGCGTTGTCTCCCATAATCCTTTTCTTATCCGTTGCATCGTCAAATGCGGTGGGGGTAAGATCGACTTTTCCAGAACCCCCAGTGACTGGATCTCCCACGAAAATGTCCGCTGACTTTGCCACGAACAGTATGGCTGCCAGTGAAACGGCACCGAAGTCTGCCGTGGGCATTGAGAGTGTGGAAAAAAGTCACATAGGTGCGGGGACTCCCGGAGTTCTGGACAATATTTCCATTGTTGAGACACCTGAAAAGGCCCTGGTCATCTTCTCCACCAATGGATTGGTGGATTACACTGTTTCCGCATCGGCAAAACTTTCCGGGAAGTGGTTAGAGATACTTTTCCCGACAATAAAAGCTGGTGTGCCAGGACGCCTGGATGGTGGTGAACGTATCGTAGGTGAGATCTACACCGAGGATCTATCTTCCGGATCCAACGGGGTGAGAGTTTCAGTGGAGATCATCCCGTCGAGGATCGGTTATGATTTATATCAGGAAGGCTCTACCCTTGTACTCAGAGTCCTTATTCACTAGGTCTTTATTCAGGGAGTAAAATGGCCGCCAAAAAGATTCTTGTTATTGAGGATGACCTTTTCTTCCAGACCTACGTCAACGATCTGCTCTCCGAGACGGATTTTGACGTTATCAACGCGTCTGATGGGGAACAGGGCCTTGCCCTCGCGCGGTCCGAACTGCCCGATATAATCCTCACCGATATAGAGATCCCGAAAGTACAGGGTTTTGTTTTACTACGGCATCTTAAGGAATCTTCCGACACATCCCATATTCCCATTGTCATGATGTCCGGAAAGGTGGAAAGAGACCTGCTGGAAAAGCACGCACAGTTAAGGGTACATGCCGATGGTTATCTTTTAAAACCCTTTTCGGGTAAAGAACTTGAAGACATGCTCTCAAAGGCTCTCGCTGACGTCGATACCGAGGCTCTGGCCATTGAGAGGGAGATCATCGAAAAGAAGATTGAAGCTCTGATAGATGTACCCGATACCCCTGAACCGGCTCCGGTTCAGGGGAGGACTGTTCCTGTTGTCGGGGAGGAACAATTCAGGGTCCTTGTGGTAGACGATTCTGATTATGTACTCGATACGGTGTCGGATTTCCTGGAGCATGAGGGGATGATCGTTCATAAGGCCCGTGACGGAGAGGAAGGGCTCAATATTGCAAGGGAGACACTTCCCGATCTTGTTCTCCTTGATGGAGAGATGCCGTCCATGGACGGCTTCGTCGTCTGCGAAAACCTGAAAAAAGACCCTGAATCAGCCTGGATACCTGTAGCCATAATGTCGGCGGTGGTGGACGATGAGTCCCTCAGGCGCCAATCCTCCCACAAGCATCGCGCTGACGCCTATATACAGAAGCCCTTCAAAAAAGCCGAACTGCTCAGAGTTGTGCACTTACTGAGGGACAGCGACCGTGTGAAACACAGAATGGAAGAAAAGTCAGGAGTGGAGCTGAAGACTGATTTCCTCCTGCCAACAGAGATTCCGGCAGTATCCAGTCCGGATGCCCTGGCTCTTCAGGGCGAAAAGCTCAAAGAGATGGCTGTCACGCTCAAGAGTTCTGAGGAGATGGTCCAGGAACAGAAAAAGATCGAACAAGAGCTCCTTTCAGAGCTCTCGACACTCAGGAGAAAAAAGGACGATATTCTGACCAGGTTTGAAGCATCGGAACGGGAGCACAAGGACAGGGAAAGGCAACTTACGGGGAAGTTGACCCTTGCCACCAGGAGAGTGGATGAGACCGGTAAATCGCTGGAACATTCAAGAGATGAAGACAGGAAGCTGAAAATGGATCTCGAGGCGGCTCTTTTAGCCAAGCGGGAGATCGAGGATCAGGCAAAGGCCAATCTGGAAAGCCATTCAGTAGAGATGGAAAGAGCTTCGAAGGATGAGGCGACCATCGAAAAGCTCTCCCGCGAGCGGGGTGGACTTGCTGAACAGCTGAACGAAAAATCAGAGGAACTGAAGATCCTCGAAAAGGAGTGGAAGGAACAGAAACTCAAGCTTGCGGATATGAGGGCGGAGCATGAACGCCTGGAGAGTGGAAGCGCCGAGCTCAAGGCTCAGATGAAGGAGCGGGCCGAGGAGATAAGCAGGCTCAAGGATATCAACAGGGAACTGGAAGAAAACCGTCCCGACCCGGAAGTTGTTCAGGAGCAGGAAAAGCGCATCTCGTCAGTTAGCGACGAGCTCAACATCGCCAGGGAACGCATCAGATCTCTGGGAGAGGAGAGGGATAAACTGGCGGATGATATGGCTGGTGCCAGAAAGGATGCGTCAGAGGCCTCCCATAAGATCGAGCAGATCGAAAGTGACCTTGCCGAAACAAGGAAAATTGTTACCGACAGAGGCGGGAAGATCGAGGCCCTGGATAGGGAGTTGGAAAATCAGCAGAAGATCCTTGCTGACCAGGCCGGAACGCGGATGGAGCTTGAGGATAAAGTCGGATCTCTGGAGGAGAAATTGGCTGTTTCAGAAGCCGAGGCGGGGAAGGTCAGTAATCTGGTGGCGGACCTGGAGCGGGGCAGATCGACTCTGGAAGAGTTGGAGAAAAAGCACGAAGAGGAGACAAAAAAACGCGCTCTGGCCGAGTCTGATGCTAGTGAGGTAAAAGAGGAGCTGAAGAAACTTGCCGAAGAGACAGAGACCAAAGTCGGAGAGCTTACCGAAGATCTTGAAAAGGAACGGGGAAAAGTAGGTGAACTGAAGGCTCTGGAGGGGGAACTGATCGCTGCGCGCGAAAAGGTCGCCCAGCTTCAGGACCTGGGTGAGAAACTGGAGATCGAGCAGGAAAAAGTCCGTGAGCTTCAGGCTCTTGGAAAGGACCTGCAGGCTGAACGTGAAAAGGTCCGTGAGCTTCAGGGCACAAGGGAAAAACTTGAAGCGGCGCAGGAAAAGGTGACCAGGCTGGAAGAATCCGAGGAGGAGATAAAAGAGGAGCGGGAAAGAATCAAGGAGATCGAGGACCGCTACAATAAACTCCTGGAGGAGAACAAGTACCTTCTCGGACGGTTGGAGGAGAGCGATACAATAGAGGCTGAATCCCTCACCGGCTGGGTTGACTCCATAAAGCCAAATGATCATACAGATATATATGACACTGTTCGAAGGGAGTTTTCCGATCGGTTAGACAAGCTCGAGAGCGTCCTTGAAAGGACAGTTACAGAAGCCCAGACGGTCCTTGTACAGCAGAAAGAGAGGGAGACTCGACTGGAGGAGAAACTCCAGACGATGATTCAGACTCTCGAGGAAGAGAGGGCCGAACACCGCCATGAAAGAGACAGGCGCAGGGTCACGGAGGACGAACTCAAAAAACTGGTTGAGGATTCCTATCAGGAGCGGATGAAAACGATGGGGGAAGAGATGAACCGTCTGTACCCCATGCATATCAAGGATATTTCCAGACCACTGGAGGTTGCCACCGGCAGGAGAAGAATAACTACTATAGCAATTATTCTGCTTCTCGCTCTGCTGGTCTTTTTCGCCGGATATCTGACGCTGTCCTCATTGAAAGGGAATGCCGGAGAATCCCGGAACGTAAACAGTTCTCAAGCTGTAACTTCCGGAAAGATCTCAGGAGGCGCTCTCTCGGAAAAAGCGGGAAAGTTCGATTACGAAGAGCTTTGGAGAAAGCAGACAGTTCAGTCTGTCTCGGAGGACATGAGGATCCAGGCGACATTGCACAGCAGGGAAGAGCTGCAGGCATCAATTCAGTTCTCAGCTGAGAGCGAGAGTTGGACCGGCGATCGACTGAACAGGGTCCTGGCCGAGCTTTTCGATACCTTTGAGCTGGAAAGGTCCTTCTATGTGACGGTGTTCACCAAGAATCTGAAGGACGGTTATCCGGGATACGCCAACATTCTTGCCACACACCTGGCCCTGAGGGATCAGGCCGGTAACGAAGTTGAGGCTGTTGTTACGGAGGGGTTGGCCGACAGGAAATTTATAATGAGCTATGTGGCATCTGCCGGGAAGGAAGCAAACCCGGTGTTCCTGTATGAGGTGGGTATAACCGTGGCGTTTCCCAGGAAGGGGATGCTTGAATCTCCCGAGAAACTGCAGCTTGTACTTTATGATGTAGGAGATGTGCCGTTAAGGGTTCTGACCTGGGACCTTTCCGGGTGGAAAGCTAAAATCTAAGTTGAAGGTTGAAGGTTGAAGGTTGAAGGTTGAAAGTTGAAGGTTGAAAGTAAAGTGGAAAATATAGACTATCTTCTTAAACAACTAAAAAAGCAGCCGAACAAACCGGATATTCACAACAAACTCGGCCAGCTTTATCAACAGCAGGAGGACAGCACCGAGGCTGCCAAACACTACCTTTCCGCCGCGAGGCTGTTTTCAGGGCAGAGCAGCCCTCACCGGAATCTGAACAAGGCAATAGTTGTCCTGAAGAAGATGTTGAGGGATTTTCCCAAAAACCAGGATTCCTATTACCTGCTCGCTGAGGTTTACACTGAAATGGACGACCTGGACTCCGCGGTAAAGGTGTACGACTCCCTGTCGGACATGTATCGTCAGGCTGGCAAGCTTATAATGGCTGTGTCCGTATATGATAAAGTTACCAGTTTCCTTCCAGAGAGCCTTGAGGGCTGGATCAAATTTGCTTCGCTGAACGATGAAGCGGGAATGTCCTTTCACGCCGCGCAGGGCTATGTCAGAGCGGCCAGACTCGTAAATAATGAGAATAATGAAAAGAAATATAAGGAAGCATTCAAACTTACCATGAAAGCACTGCAGCTTGATCCGGAAAACTCAGAGGCAATTTCCATCATGGATCAGCTGACTTCATCGAAGGCTGCGAAAATGCTTTCAAACGATTCCCTTTACGACCTTGCTGAAGAGCTTGAAAAGGACGGCCAGGCGAGACAGGCTCTTCCCATATTCGAGATCCTGGAGAGGAACCTCGATAACATGAATGCAGCCAGGAAGGCGAATAACATAAGGAAAAAGGCCGAGGAAGACAGTGAAGCAACACAGGAACATGAAACCCAAAAACCTGGCAGAGCTGCCGGCCTGTTCGGAACAAAGGTCCTGGTTATAGATGACGAAAGGGAGATCCTCCTTCTCCTGGAGCAGATCCTGAAAGAAGAGGGCTTTAAGGTCCTGACAGCTCGGGATGGTAAGGAGGGATTTGAAATGTTCAGGAAGGAGCGTCCCTCCCTTATTGTAACAGATGCGATGCTCCCAAAGCTGCACGGATTTGAGTTGAGCAGGATGATAAAGGAGGAATCGGGGCAAAAAGCCAGAATAATGATACTCACGGCTGTATACAAAAAATATAAATACAAGGCAAAGATCCAGGACGAGTACAAAGTGGACGAATATCTTGACAAGCCGTTCCAGATAGCCGAGTTCCTGGATGCCTTCTACCGTATGGCAAGCGGTGTTCCCGATATTTCGGTTCCGGAAGAAAAACCCGAATCTATTCATAAAAAGCTCGAGGAGCATAAACTCAAGATAATGGTTGTCAGCGGTGGCGACAGGGATTTTTCTTCAAAGGTGTCGGGTTACTGTTCGCGGAAGGATTATGTATTCATCGAGGGAGATGATTCCTCAAGCATGATCAAGATGCTGGAAAAGGAAGTCCCCGACATCCTTCTTATCACTGACTCGCTAAAGGGCATGGATCCTTATCTGGCGGCATGGCTGATCCGGAACGTTCTGGAGATAAGGTCCTCCACACTGATACTGGTTGCCAGAGACGCAAGGTCTCTGAATGTCAATGCCGGAGAATTCAATCACAGGGTGGCTGCGCCCATTGATGTTGACACCATGGAGACCATAGTTGGATTGCATAAAACCTCCGAGGCCAGAGTTGCACTGGGCGGCAGGGAAAAGGACATGTCCCGGGAGGAGAGGCGCATAGAAGCTGTCCTGAAGAGTAAGGTCGACGGGATCCTCAAGACACATTACCAGGTAGAGGAATTCTACAACCGGCGCATCAGGGAGCTTGAGGAGGAGATAGTCAATCTGAAAAAGGGCATCGGGGAGAAGAGAAAAAGTGGGTAGTGAAGTTCTGCCCGATCCCGTCAGTATCGTCATGGGAGTGCTCTTCAGCCAGGAGGCGCTTCTGGCCAGGGCAATGGAAGAATGCGAAAGTCTTTTTGGCCCGGTGGAAATGGAATCTGATACGGTTCCATTTGAGTATACGACATATTACGACGAGGAAATGGGAAAAGGCGTTAATCGCTGTTTCTGGTCCTTTAACGACCCGTTTCCGAGGGGAGCCCTCGCTGATGCAAAGCTTGCAACAAATCGGATAGAGCGGGAACTTTCGATTAACGGTTACAGAAAGATTAACCTCGATCCGGGTCTCCTCACCCTGGAGTCACTTGTGCTGGCCACTACCAAGCCTTATTACCACAGGATCTACCTGAGCAAGGGGATATATGCCGAAACCACGCTTGCATACCGGGAGGGCGGCTTCGCGATGATGCCCTGGACATATCCTGATTACAGGGAAGAATGGGTCCGGCAGTTTTTCCTGGGTGTGAGGAAAAGATTGAGCAAAAAGCCACTTACGGACTTTTTGCGACAATAACAAATAAATGAAAGGAGAATAATTGACACCTGGAGTTGAAGAACTAAGAAGCATGACGGGATACGGCAGGGCCGAGTCCGACTGGGAGGCAGGCAGGGTAACAGTGGAAGTAAGGTCCCTCAACCACCGTTTTCTGGAGGTCTCCGTCAGGGCTCCCAGGGACCTGCTGTTCCTGGACAACGAACTGAAAAAAACCGCGCGCGAGAAGTTCTCCCGGGGAAAGGTAGAGATATATATCTCCATCGAGGGCGGGATCAAGGGATTCGCCGTGGACCTTGAGAAGGCCCGGCAGGTGTTAAGCGCGCTTGAGGGTGTTGCTGAGCTTTCGGGCGATGAGGTCAGGCTGGAGCATCTTCTTTCGGTTGGGGATGTAGTCAGATGGAACGAAAAAGCTGATGTAAAGGGCCTTGCTGATGTAGTCCTGAGTGTTACCGGTCTGGCCCTGGACAGGATGGGTGAGCATCGGGCCCAGGAGGGCAGCGCAATACAGAAAGACCTCGCCGGAAGGCTGATGAATCTCCGGAATATGAGCATGAAAATGACTCCCCTGGCTGAATCTGTTCCCGAAAGGATCGCGGAAAATCTGGAGGAATTTCTAAAAAGAATCGAGAAAAACGAGGTGGTTGACCATCAGAGGCTCGAAGCGGAAATAGCCATACTTTCCCAGAGAGCTGATGTCTCCGAGGAGCTGACCAGGCTCGAGGCCCACCTTGATGCAATGGATAAAGCACTTGAAGAGGGAGGCCCGGCGGGCAGGAGGATGGATTTTCTGATCCAGGAGCTTGTCCGGGAAGTAAATACAATTGGCTCCAAGGCGGCGGTCGTGGACCTCTCCTCAACCGTCGTGGATTTCAAGACTGAGCTGGAGAAGGTGAGGGAGCAGGTTCAGAATATAGAGTAATAAAAAGTTTCAAGTTGAAAGTTGAAAGTTTCAAGCAAAATCCCAAAACCATACTTGAAACTTGAAACCAGTTAGATACAACAGATCTAATATGGGGATAAAATGACAGACTTTACTGGCGAGAACGGGCGAAAAGGTAAGGGGATATTATTCGTAATATCTTCTACATCGGGGGGCGGGAAGACGACCCTGATAGGTGAGCTTCTTGGGATGCTGCCGGACCTTGCTGTTTCCGTATCCCACACTACAAGGCCCCCCCGCGCCGGAGAGACGGATGGGATAGATTATAAGTTTGTCTCGACAGACGAGTTTCAGCGGATGATCGGAGAGGATGAATTCGTGGAATGGGCAAACGTCTACGGGGAGTTTTACGGAACCACCAGGAAGGTCATAGGAGAGATACTGGCTACCGGATGTGACGTGCTTCTGGATATCGATGTACAGGGTGGTCAGCAGATAAAAGAGAGGTTCCCTGATTCCGTATTAATATTCGTTATTCCACCCCAGAGAGATGAACTGGTAAGGAGGCTTCGGGAGAGGGGAACGGAAAAACCGGAGGAAATAGAGGTGCGCCTGGCGGAAGCCGATAAGGAGCTTGCCCTGATCCCGTTTTACGATTATGCTATCGCGAACGATGATCTGAAAACAGCCGCAGATACACTCAGATGTATCGTTGTGGCTGAACGTTGCGGTGTGCCTCGGCGCGCTGAGTGACATACAGGAGGTAATGAGAAGGATGACCCACGATATGTTTGAAAAAGCCCTGGAGAAGTATCCGAACCGTTTTCAGCTGACCATGATGGCGGTATCCCGCGCAAAAGAATTGAACTCGGGTGAGGAACAGCTCATTAAAGGGGGAGATGAGAAAAAACCAGTTGTATTAGCTTTAGAAGAGCTTGCACGCGGCGTAATTATCCCCGGTACAATAGAGGAAATGAAGGCACTCAGGGTGGCAAGGCGCATTGTCCGGGAAAAGGCGTTGCTGGCAAAAGCTGAGGAGGAGGAGATTGAAGATGAGATGACTCTGTCCACAGCTTCTCCTGATGGTGGATCCGATTCCTGACCGAGCACCGTTATTACCTGTAAGCTCCAGATCCCCGGCTCCTGAGCGCAGTTCGGGGATTTTTTCCTAAACAACAGGACCCCGTATACTGGGAATATGATTAGATTAGGCGACATACTCGAGAAGGTCAAAAGCTACAATCCCAACGCCGATCTCGAGGAGATCAACCGTGCGTATGTATATTCGGCAAAGGCCCACGCGGGACACGTCCGTCAGTCCGGAGAGCCCTACCTTATCCACCCCCTGGACGTGGCCATGATCCTTTCCGAGATGAAGATGGACGTCACCACTATCCTGGTAGGTCTACTCCACGATACCGTGGAGGACACTGATGCTACAAGGGAGGATCTGGAAAAACAATTTGGCCAGGAGGTGGGTTTTCTGGTGGAGAGCCTCACCAAGATCAGCCGCCTCGATTTCGAAAGCGGTGAGGAGCACCAGGCGGAAAACCTGCGGCGGATGATAATATCCATGGCCCGTGATATCAGAGTGATCATGGTCAAGCTCGCCGACCGGCTGCACAACATGAGGACTCTCGGTTACCTGAAACCTGAAAAACAGGTGAAGATCGCCATAGAGACCATGGACATCTACGCTCCACTGGCCAACCGTTTGGGTATCTCCTGGATGCAGTCGGAATTGGAGGATCTTGCCTTTGAATACGTATATCCGGAGGCTTTCAAAGCCCTTCAGGAGAAGGTAAAGGCCGGCAGGAAGGAATATGAAACGTACATAAAGAAAGCTATCAAAGTCCTGAAAAAGGCTCTGATGGAACATGGGATCAAGGGTGAGGTGACGGGCAGGACAAAGCACCTTTACAGTCTTTACAACAAAATGAAGTCCCAGGAGCTGCCCTACGAACAGATATTTGACCAGATAGCTTTCAGGATTATTGTGAGCAACGTTCGGGAGTGTTACGAAGTTCTGGGTATTATCCACTCCATGTTCAAGCCTATCCCGGGCCGGTTCAAGGATTATATCGGTTTTCCCAAGGCGAATCGGTACCAGTCCCTTCATACAACAGTCATGGGTCCCTTCAAAGAGAGAATGGAGGTTCAGATCAGGTCCTGGGATATGCACTACACCGCCGAGGACGGAATCGCCTCCCACTGGCGCTATAAGGAGGGCAAGGAGCCCCTCCCCGAGCAGGAGATCAAGCGGTTCACGTGGTTCAAGCAGATCCTGGATGAGTTAAAAGACGTCCGGGATCCACGGGAACTCATGGAGACTGTCCGGACGGACCTTTTCCCGGAGGAAGTTTACGTATTCACGCCAAACGGTGACGTCCGCGCCTTCCCCGACGGCGCGACCCCCATCGATTTTGCCTACAGTATCCACACTGATGTGGGTCACTGGTGTGTCGGGGCGAAGATCAATGGCAGGATAGTACCCCTCAAGTACAAACTGAAAAACGGCGATATGGTAGAGATAATAACATCCAAGGGGCACAAGCCGAGCAAGGACTGGCTCAAGATGGCGGTCACGAACAGCGCCAAGGCGAAGATACGCAATTTCATCAAGCGTGAGGAAAAGGAAAGAAGCCAGAAGATCGGCGAGGAGCTTCTGGATCGCGAACTCAGGAAAATAGGAAAGACTGTTAAGCGTGCGCTGAAAACAAAGGCCTTCCAGGCCACCGCTTCAGCGTTCGGTTTCCAAAAGGTGGAGGATCTGGTTGCCACCGTGGGTTACGGAAAGTACTCTGCAAAGCAGGTACTGTCCAGGGTGTATCCCGAGGAGATGGGAGAGGGCAAAGACGAGGCAGAAGAGGTAAAGATCAGCAAGAAAGTCAGCCGCCGGAGCTCCAGGGATGGTATAGTTGTCGACGGAGTGGACGACGTCATGGTGCGGTTCGCCCGGTGCTGCAATCCCCTCCTGGGGGATGATGTTGTGGGGATCATCACCAGGGGCAGGGGAATATCAGTTCACACCACCGACTGTCCCAATACCGAGGCCGACCGTTATGACCAGGACAGGCTGGTCAAGATCAACTGGGACACGAAGACAAAGGTTCCAAGGACTGTCAGGATCAAGGTTACATCCGAGGACATAAAGGGAATCCTGGCCGAGATGACGGCCATCATCTCCTCGCGCAACATCAACATTTCCCACGCCGACATCAGAACAACATCGGACATGACAGCGGTCAACACCTTCGACGTGGAGGTGGAGGACCTTGACCAGCTCCAGAAACTGCTGAAGGGACTCTCCACGCTGAAGGGGGTCATAGCTGTGGAGAGGATGATGACGAATTGACTTCAACCTGGTTCCATGTTGCAAGTTTCAAGTTTCAAGTAATATTTCCGTAAACGTGGAACCTGGAACTGGAGCCGCTGGTCGCATACTTCGACTGCTATACGCACTACGCACTTCGACTACGCACTGCTGCAGGCGCTGTATCTTAGTGAGCCTGACGTTTACAAAGGAGAGGATGCGTCATGACCCGAAAAGTAATTCAGACTGACAGCGCGCCTGCAGCTATAGGCCCCTACAGCCAGGGCATTGTCCATGGCGATCTTTTGTTTGCCGCCGGGCAGATACCTCTGGATCCTGAGTCGGGACAGTTGATAGAAGGGTCCATTGAAACTCAGGCTGAAAGGGTTATAGATAACCTGAAAGCTGTTCTGGAGGAGGCCGGATCCGGACTCGATCAGGTCCTGAGGCTGGACGTCTTCCTTGTGGATCTCGCTGACTTTCTCAAAGTCAATGAATACCTCTCCGGCGTTTTCACGGAAGAGCCCCCGGCAAGGGTCACAGTGGAGGTTGCCGGGCTTCCCATGGGCGCCCGGATAGAGATGGCCGCCATCGCGGCGGTAAAACCTGCATGATCCCTCCTCCCTTGCTTCGACTTCGACTTAGCACTTCGACTCACCCGCAGGGTGTTGCACATAACCATGTGCACTGTGCACACGATCGTGTGCATAGTACAGCCGATATTTCAGAATCAACAGCCCTAACCCCTTGATATTTCAGGAAACCGTTTCTTTCCCTAATCTGGCCTGCTTTTTGCTGACAGTTATGGGATATGTAAATCCGGTTCATCGGACCGCCCCAGAAAATTATGTTATCCATGAGTGGGCTTTCCTGGAGAGAGTATGGGTGCACGATTTAAGTCGGTTTCGATTTTCGTCATTTTAACGCTTGCCGTAACATCCTCGCTTGCCGTAACATCCTCAAATATTCCGCAGTCAGCCACGTCCACGGTTCCGGTTCAGATATTCGGACCGGAGCAGTTCACCCGTGACCCGAGCTCGCCTCAAACGGTTGTTCGGTACTTTTCCGTCAAGCGACTGGTAGCTCAGTCCTTCACAATGCAGGTCCAGAACGGTTCCATGGAGAGTGACAGCCAGGTCTCCAACGCTGTATTGAAGTTTAACGGCAGCGTTATCCTGAAGCAGAACGATTTCAACCAGAACGTCTCCAGCCTGGAAAAGCCCGTAGTCGTGCTGGGTGCCAACGCTTTTGAAATTAAGCTCAACAGCATACCCACTTCCTACATCATAGTAACCATCGTAGGCAACTACCTTTCTATTGACGTTGATGACGATGGCGACGGCTTCACGGAGAACGAAGGTGACTGCAATGACATGGACAGCCTTATTAATCCCTCTGTTGTGATGGACTGCGACTATATCGATAATAATAGCGACGGCCAGATAGATGAGAGGGGAACCTAGCAGGTGGAGCATTAGAAATATTACTCATCACGCGTTACGCATAACGCTTCTTGATTTTGGATCTTGGATCTTGGACTTTGGATCAGGTATGCGCTGAACGTTGAACCTTGAACGAGAGACTTATACCGCCTTCTCGAAATTACCGGTACGTATACAGCGGGTACAGATTGTAGCCTTCCGCACACTGCCGTTGGGTTCCCGGATCCTTACGGTCTGGAGGTTGGGGAGGAATCTCCTCTTCGTCCTGTTTTTCGCGTGGCTGACGTTGTTTCCAACCATGGGTTTCTTCCCGCATATCTCACATGTCCTGGACATGGCGATCTCCTCTCGTATGACCTCATGCCGGGGCATAGCCGCCCTCGGCCTGATGGTTTTGCCTTGCGGTTAAAGACCTGGATTGCTAACATAATCCGTGAGTTTTTGCAAGGATGAATTAGGAAATTGGAGATTAGAGCATTGGAGATTGGAAATTGGAACATTAGAAATTGGATTATCAGATATTAGAAGTTGTTGGTTTTCAGTTATAACTTTCAGCATTCAACTTTAAACTTTCAACTGATAAAGAAAGGAGGACGGAATGGGAAAAATTACCAAGGATATGACCTTTAACGAAGTCCTGCGTAGTTATCCCGATACAGTTAAGGTCCTCAAAAGGTTCAATATGCAGTGCTTCGCTTGCCTCGGCGCCGAGGCCGAATCCATCGAGTATGGAGCGATCGCCCACGGTGTGAACCTGGACGAACTTCTCAGGGATCTTAACTCAACAGCCAGGGACAAGAAGTAGGGATTACAATTCCAGGGGAGGTGATGGAAACCGGCAGCAGCAGGACGCCTCTTGCCACCCTGAAAGGGGTGGGCGATAAGGTGTCGAAGAAGTTTGCAAACCTTGGCGCAGGATCAGTAGAAGACCTCCCTTACCTTATCCCCAGAGCCTACCAGGACAGAAGTCATCCCCACCCGATACCGATGCTGGTTCCCGGTGCTACATATACGGTCAGGGGCCAGGTAATGTCCCATTCCGAAAGGCGTTTCAGAAGGAGAGGCACCCTGGAGATCATGGTCAGTGATGGGAAGGGCGTACTTTTGCTTAAATGGTTTCGTTACAACAGGTGGCTCAAAAAAAATCTTGAGGATAACTTTCCCGCCGGCTCCGAGGTCATAGCCACCGGGCGTGTGGATACGTTTGCTGGGCAACTCCAGATGTATCATCCCGAGATGGCAAACCCTGGAGACGGGGAGGGCCAGGGGATAGTACCCATCTATCCGCTGACAGAAGGGCTTACACAAAGAGCTGTGAAAAGAGCGGTAGAGCAGTCTCTCGATATGGTTGTGGATCATTTCCAGGAGTTCATTCCCCGCAATGTGCTTGATGAGCTGTCCCTTCCTGATCTCGTGACTTCAATAAGGTCACTTCACAACCCGCCGGTGGACAGTGATGTGGAAGCGCTTAACCGGGGTGACAGCCCCTGGCACCGACGCCTCAAGTTCGGGGAGCTTCTCCTCTTCCAGCTGGGATTACTGCAGCGCAGGCGCTTGGTCAGACAGATTCCTGGTTTTCCAGTGGAATCGGAAGGTGAACTGGAAAAAAAACTAAGAGAAAGCCTGCCCTTCACTTTAACCGAAGGGCAGGAACGGGTCCTGAAAGAGATAAAAACTGATCTTTCCAGAGGAGTTCCCATGCAGCGCCTGCTCCAGGGCGATGTGGGTTCTGGAAAGACGCTTGTCGCTTTTATTTGCATGCTTCACGCGGTTGAATCAGGCCGACAGGCAGCCCTGATGGTGCCCACGGAGGTCCTAGCCGAACAGCACTTTTCCAACATGTCACGGTGGGCCGGGGAATTGGGGATAACATCTGTGTTACTCACCGGCAGCATGGGTTCGAAGGAAAGGAAGGAGGCTCTGGACATTATCACCTCCGGTCGGCCTGTTACGGCGGTGGGCACCCACGCCCTCATTCAGGAGGGGGTGGATTTTCCTTCTCTTGCCCTTGTAGTTGTGGACGAGCAGCACCGGTTCGGAGTTGTTCAGCGACTGGCACTAAGGAAAAAGGGAGAAAGTCCACACTTCCTGGTTATGACCGCGACGCCAATACCACGCAGCCTGTCCATGGTGCTTTACGGTGATCTTGATGTATCGTTACTTGACGAGATGCCTCCGGGAAGGAAACCTGTCCAGACTGTTATTTTCAGCGAATCCGACCGGGCAAGACTTCATCTAGCCATAGCCAGAGAGGTCAAGGACTCAAACCGCGTGTTCATAGTGTATCCACTCGTTGAAGAGACTGAAAAGTCAGAACTTTCAGCTGCCAGTGAGATGGCGGACCGGTACCGGAAAGAGATCTTCCCCAATTTGAAGATCGGTCTTCTCACGGGGAGGATGCCTGCTGATGAGAAAGAGAGGGTCATGAATGATTTCAGGGATGGCAGATACCAGGTTCTGGTGGCAACAACTGTCATAGAGGTAGGCGTTGATGTTCCGGATGCCACCCTGATGGTAGTGGAGCATGCGGAAAGATTCGGTCTGTTCCAACTCCACCAGCTCAGGGGCAGAGTCGGAAGGGGCACGCGGCCATCGAAGTGTATTCTCGTGGCAACAGAATCCGTGACACTTGAAGCGAAAGAGCGTCTGGCGGTGATGACTCGGTCGATCTCAGGTTTCGAGATCGCGGAAGAGGACCTGAAGATGAGGGGTCCCGGCGATTTCTTCGGTGTCAGGCAGGCGGGCTTTCCCGATCTCAGGTATGCTCATCCCATAAGGGACCAAGCCCTTTTCAGAAGAGCCAGAGATACAGGCGAGAGACTACTGGATAAGGGAGGAAGTGAAGCAAAAAATCTACTGAAAAGGGTAGGGGAATTCTGGTCGGGGAAGCTGGAATTGCCTTCTTCGGGATAGAGCTTTATCAACAGCGAATAATGCCGTATACAGGCACATTATTGACAGCTGGCAGGGAAAGCTTCAGATTGTCAGTTTGAAGTAATAAAGTCATGGTAAATAGTATAAGACATTGATATATAAAGGAATATTGAAAGTGCACAATTTTTATGCAATGAGGAAAAAACCCTTTTAAGTGGTTATATGGGGCTGTTCATTCACAGGGTTATCCACCACCTGTCCACAGTTTCTGTGGAAAAGAAAAAGGAACCGTTATTTTACGGGAGTTTATAAAGTTATGGAGGCAAAGCGGGAATGTTAACGGACGTCTGCCGGAGAGGGGGAATACAGTGCAATTAGAGAGAACGCTTTCCATTATTAAACCCGATGGAGTCGAAAAGAGTGTCATAGGAGATGTAGTATCGAAGTTCGAAAAAGCAGGCATGAAGGTTGTGGCCATGAGGATGCTGACAATGACGGATGAAGACGCCGGGGGGTTTTACGCCGTACACCGGGAGCGGCCCTTTTACGGCGATCTGAAGGAATATATGTCATCGGGACCGGTAGTTGTAATGGTTCTCGAGGGGCCGGGTGCCATTGATGCGACGAGAAAGATCATGGGGGCCACCGACCCCGCTCAGGCCGAGCCGGGAACAATAAGGGCGGACCTTGCCGAAAACATCGAGAGGAATATAGTACATGGCTCCGATTCGCTGGAATCTGCCTCTTTCGAAATTTCTTACTTCTTTAAGGAGTCGGAGATAAGTGGATGAAATTTCGGGATCCAAGGTCCCAGAACCAAGACCCAAGATCAATATTTATCTCGGGAAAGATCTTGGACATTGGACATTGGATCTTGGATCGCTGATTTGTCATGTCGGACAGTGAGCAGTATGAAAGAAAACTTTTTCGACAAGTCATTCGATGAGCTGGCCGTGATTCTGGAGGATCTGGGACAAACTCCATACCGCCTCGATCAGGTCCTGAACTGGGCATATGTCCGAACAGTGCCGGATTTTTCCGGGATGACGAACCTTTCAGCCGGTTTGAGGGAAAAGCTCTCAGATATTCTGGATCTGGATCCCCTCACATTGGTGGACAGGAAAAGATCCAGAGATGGCACCGAAAAACTCCTCCTCTCCCTGGAAGATGGCGAACTGGTGGAAACCGTGCTGATCCAGGAGAAAGGATACATGACACAGTGCCTTTCCACACAGGCGGGTTGCGGTATGGGGTGTACCTTCTGTGAGAGTGCAAGGGACGGCCTTTCGAGGGACCTTACAAGAGGCGAAATAATCGCCCAGGTGGCAACGGCTTCCAGGGTTCTGGGGAACAGGAGGCGGCTGAGAAACCTCGTTTTTATGGGCATGGGTGAACCCCTGAAGAATCTGGATGAGGTTGTCCCGTCCCTGGAGATAATACTGGACAGCAGAGGGTTCGACTTCTCTCCCAGGCGCGTGACGATATCTACATGCGGCTGGGTGCCCGGCATAAAGAGGCTCAGCGATGAGGGGCTGGGTGTCAATCTTGCAATATCCCTGAACGCCGGTGATGACGGCACCCGCACTGAGATTATGCCGGTGAACAGGATATACTCCATAAAGGACCTCATAAAGGCGGCAAGGGAATATCTCCTAAACAACCGTCAGAGAATTACCTTTGAGTATGTCCTCATTGACGGCTTGAATGACAGCGATGATGACGCCATGAAAGTGGCAGGTTTGCTGAAAGGGATACCCTGTAAAGTCAACCTGATCCCCTGCAACGAGACTTCGGCAGGATACATGCCGTCCGGAGAGGCCAGGTCCACTGCCTTTCAGAAGGTACTTCTCGATTCAGGTATACTTGCTACTGTAAGATCAAGCAGGGGAAGCGAGATAGGCGCTGCCTGCGGTCAACTCAGGACGGTTGTTGGCGGAGTCGGAGTGTAAAAAATACAGCTCCTGGGAGTAATAGATGTCTGAAGGAAAACCGAAAAAAAAGAAAAGCGCTGGCAAAGGTGGCGGAAAAAAAGCTAAAACAGCCGACAGAAAAACTGTGAAAACCGATGTTAAGAAGAGGGCAAAACCCAGCGCCCGAAAAACTGAAAAAGCCGCGAGCACAAAAGCCGCTAAGGATACTGTTGAAAAAGAAAGATCCACGTCCAGGAGCTCAAAACTGGTCGCCTACGATCCGGTATCAGCTTACTACCAGGATGTAAGGCATTATCCGGTTCTTACCCGCGAAGAGGAAAAGGAGCTTGCGATCCAGTACCTGGAAACAGAGGACATCGACGCGGCATACGGACTGGTGACATCAAACCTCAGACTGGTCATAAAGATCGCGCTGGAATACAGGAAGCTCTGGAGAGATATCCTCGACCTGATCCAGGAGGGCAATGTGGGTCTCATGCATGCTGTGAAGAAGTACGACCCGTACAGAGGCGTGAGATTTTCCTCCTACGCCGCCTGGTGGATCCGCGCATATATCATACGGTACATTATGAACAACGCCAGAATGGTGAAGCTGGGGACGACTCAGGCTCAGAGGACCCTTTATTTCAGGCTTGGCAAAGAAAAAGAGAAGCTCCGGAAAATGGGTATCGAACCGGACGTAAAGGCCATCGCCAAATCCCTTGACGTCAAGGAGTCCGAGGTGGAGGAGATGACTCAACGGTTGAGCGGCGGCGACGTATCACTGGAAGCCTCAAGAGGGAGGGATTCAGATGAGTTTACGCTTCTCGACATCATTCCCTCCCAGCAGCCGGACGCGGAGGACCTGGTAGCAAACGCGCAGGCAAAGAGCCTGTACCTGGAAAAGCTGGCGGCCTTCGTCGCAACACTGCCTGAAAGGGACAGAAAGATCTTCACTTCAAGGTGGATGGGAGACGATCCTCTGACACTTCAGGAGCTTGGGGACGAGTTGGGGATCACCAGGGAGAGGGTCAGACAGCTGGAGAAACGGATCATCGACAGGCTGCGTGAATATCTGGACGAAGAGGGGTTCACCGCATCTGATTTCTTCCCCTGATGATCAGATTAATGGAAGAGATATGAAGTTTATATCCAGAACATACACGGCCGGAATAGTGGCAGTATTGGTAGCTGCCGTGTTCACCGCTGGTCCAGTATGGGCAGATAAGAAGGATGAAAATCTCCTGGCGCTCAAAAAGACAAGCAGGGCCTTCGTTCGGGTAAGCAGGGAAGTTACCCCCTCCGTCGTCAACATCAAGACATACCGCAGGACCAGATCAAGACGGCCTGAAGTCGATGACCCGTTATTCGGAGATCTGCTGGAGCCCTTCAGGGAGTTTTTCGGCCGGGATTTCGTTGAACGCTTCTTCGGCTCCCAGGATAAGAAGCTGGTCCAGGTGGGCCTGGGCTCGGGTGTGATAGTCAGGAAAGAGGGCATCATCCTGACCAATAACCACGTTATCAAAGGCGCGGATGAGATTAAAGTAACCTTCTTTGACAAGACCGAGGCCCCGGCAGAGGTTGTGGGCAGCGATCCCAGGACGGATATCGCCGTTCTGAGGCTGCCGGAGAGAAACTATCCGGCAGCGACAATGGGGGATTCCGACGTGATAGAGGTAGGTGACTGGGCAATAGCAATCGGGAACCCCTTCGGACTGGGCCAGAGCGTTACCGTCGGTATTGTAAGCGCCAAGGGAAGAGCCAGTGTCGGCATAGCTGAATTGGAGGATTTCATTCAGACAGATGCCGCCATAAATCCCGGTAACAGCGGAGGTCCCCTTATCACTCTGGAGGGTGAAGTTATAGGCATTAACACCGCTATATTCAGCAGAAGCGGAGGGTATCAGGGGATCGGTTTCGCCGTTCCTTCAAACCTTGCGAGGTCTATAATGGAGGGGCTCCTGAGAACTGGCAGGATAATCAGGTCAGACATCGGGATCAGAGTCCACGATCTAACACCCACGATGCGGGATGCCCTGGATCTCGGCAGCACCAATGGCGTGATCGTTAGCGAAGTAATGGAAGGCAGTCCCAGTGAAGAAGCGGGCATTGTTCCAGGTGACGTAATACTGAAGATCAGGGACAGGGAAACAGGTGGTACTGATACCTTCTACAGGGTTGTAGACCTTCTTCCTGTAGGTGATGTAGTCCCCGTTCATATCAAAAGTAATGGGGAGAACAGGACTGTCAGGATCAGAGTGGGTGAGCTCTTGTCCCGTCCACAGAGCTCGCCACTGAGGCTCAGGACAAGCCTTGGCATAGCTGTGGAAGAGCTTACCGAAAACCTGGCTGAAAGCCTTGGCTACCGGTATGACAGGGGAGTCCTCATAACACGGATAACCAGGTACAGCCAGGCCGACAGGGTAGGCCTCGAGCCGGGCGACCTGGTTGTAAAGATAAACGGTAAGCCAACTCAGGATCTGGAGACATTCAGGAAAGTCTTCCGGGCTATTGATTGGGGAGAGAATGTGAGGATGAAAATAAGACGGCGGGATAGATCATTTAAGGTGAGTATGGCTATGGTGCGTGAATAAACAGCGACCACCTTCAACGTTGAACGATAGGGGACATGATAATAATAAAGGCACTCACAAAAAAATATGGAACACTAAAGGCAGTAGACAACCTCGATCTGACAGTTCGAAAGGGCGAGGTATTCGGTTTCCTGGGCCCAAACGGTGCAGGGAAAACGACAACGATACGCGTTATGGCGGGCCTTATCCCCCCCACTTTGGGATCGGTATCCGTAGGCGGTTACGACCTGGTAACGCATCCGAGGAGAGCAAAGGCGGCGACCGGCTTTATTCCGGACACGCCCTTTCTCTTTGAAAAGCTCACAGGACATGAGTTCCTTCGCTTTGCCGGCAGGCTCTACGGGATGAACGGAAACAAGGTCGAAGATGAAAGCGAGCGTTTGCTCGCTTTTTTCGATCTAACGGACTGGGCCAATCAGCTGGTTGAAAGCTACTCCCACGGAATGAAAAAAAGGTTGGCCATGGCGTCAGCCCTTCTTCACAACCCGAGGGTAATAATAGTTGACGAACCTATGGTGGGTCTCGATCCCCTTGGAGCGAAGAAGGTCAGGGGGCTTTTCAGAGACCTGGCAGAAGAGGGGAAAACAGTATTTTTGACAACCCATGAACTGTCAACCGCAGAGGCTGTCTGCGACAGGATCGGGATCATCCACCATGGAAAGTTGGTCGGGTCAGGAAATATGGATGAACTCTCGACTCAGGCCCGGATCCCGGGTTCACATCTCGAAGAAGTCTTTCTGCGCCTGACCCTGGAGACCTCCCTTGGCATCAGATGACGGCACAGGTTTTCCGACCTCCCTTTACCAGCTTATCTCCTACAGGCTAACGGAACTGAAAAATACCTTTCGCTTCGGTGGCAGTAGAACCCTGGGCTGGTTTTTTTTCATGCTGGTAGTGGGTGGAGTATTCGTGTGGCTGGACTATATCTTTTTCTACCGCCTTATAACAGCTATCGAGACAAGGCTGGAGTTTCTTGCTCCGTTCATGCTCCAGCAACTCATACATATTCTCTTCCTGTCCTTTTTCGGTCTCCTCGTGCTGTCCAGTATGGCGTCATCCATATCGGGTTATTATACGAGCAGGGAGATCCCATTCCTTATAACCACACCGGTTTCACCCTCTGCCTTTATCACCCAGAGGTTCATACTTGTCTTTTTCCAGAGTGCCTGGATGATACTTATGTTCGGTACCCCACCTTTTCTGGCCTACAGCAGCAAACTGCGTCTTGGATGGCAGTTTGTGGCAGGATGGTTTCCGGTTTTCTTCCTGCTGATTCTCATTCCGATTCTGGCAGGGTCCATCCTCGCCATAGTCCTGATGCGCGTACTTCCTGCAGCCAGGGTCCATCAGGCCCTGACCTTCATGAGTCTGGCCGTGGGGGCAATGATCATAATCCTCTTCAGGATGAGCCGGCCGGAGCGCCTGTTCATGGATGTCCCCACAGAGGAGGTTATGGATTTTGTAAAAGCAATGTCGGTACCGATATCTCCCTTCATGCCCACCAGTTGGGCAACGGAGGCCGTGGTGAGTCTGTCATCGGGCCCGCTGAACTACAACTATATACAGAATCTGGGACTGCTGCTGGCGGCATGTATTGCCGCGATCATCCTGTTTCTTGTTGTTTTCAGGCTGCTGTATTTCCCCGGGTTGTCAACAGCTCAAGAGGGTACAGCGGGGAAAAAAAAGAAAAATATGACGCGGGCGGAGGCATCGATGAAGAATCTGCCGCCGGTGATGGGCGCCTATTTGACGAAAGACTACCTTGTATTTATTAGAGATCCGGCACGCTGGACACAGCTTTTTCTTCTGGGAGCCCTGATCGTCCTGTACATCTACAATGCGTACTTTTTTCCTCTTGGAGGGTACTTTTACAGAAACCTTGTCGCGTTCCTCAATCTTGCACTCTCCGGTTTCGTTGTCTCAGCTCTCTGCGTAAGGTTTGTATATCCTTCAGTAAGCCTGGAGGGACGCAGTGTGTGGATAACCATGAGCGCACCGGTTTCCATGAGAAAGTTCTTCATGGCCAAATTCATATTCGCCGCCGTTCCCCTCGTGGGAGTTTCCATTGTTCTTACCACCGCCACCAACGTTATCATGGGCGTGAACGCTGGCCTCATGGTCCTGTTTGGAGCCACCTCCGTCGCGATGGCTCTGGCTCTGGTTGGGCTGAATCTCGGGATAGGCGCTGTATTTCCCCGTTTTAACTTCGAGAACGAAGCGCAGATAGCGGCCTCCGGTGGAGGAGTTGTCACCATGATCATAAGTCTCGCCTATATTGGTTTCCTGGTTGTCTTGATGGCAGCGCCCGTCTACAGGTTCTTCGCCGCGCCCATGGGACTGACGGCCCTTACGAGGGGAGACTCCATCTTCGGGATGCTCAGCGCGGGACTTCTGTCTTTCCTGGTGGCTGCCATTCCCATGGGATGGGGGCTGTCGAGGGTAGGGAGGTGGAGTGATGTTTAGTTATCGTTCAACTGGTTTGTGGAATTTTGGTATTAGGTCATTCATCAGGCCGGGCTTTTGGGTGTAATCACTCGGCTGCGCAACCCCCTTTTAGCTTCGCTTCGTGATTCACCAAAACCCCGGCTTGAAATATTATTATCCATTACTGGAACCCGTAAGTTATGTCTTAACCACCAGCTAATTTAGAAATGATCAATAATTCTACACGTTGGTCGTTGGACGTTGGTCGAAATCAATCTCGTTCTTCCAAAGCGCGGCATTCGTCTATGATCGTCGCGTATATCCTCTTGAGGGATTCGTCGGACAGGGGGCCGTGGGATGATCCTGTGACGGTATTCAGTATCTTTTCCTCTCGCTCCTCGTCTCGAATGGGCAGTGAATGCTCGGTCTTGATCTTGCCGGTTT
>JBGMRC010000006.1:0-24197 GCA_048061075.1 bacterium
CAGTCCACAAGGAAGTTCGCCCATCCGGTCTTCAAGAAGTACGTGAGCAGGCGGGTAAAGTACATGGTCCACGATGAGAAGAACGTGCTGGCTGTGGGCGACACGGTAAGGATCATGGAGACCCGGCCTCTTTCGAAGAGCAAGCGATGGCGGCTTCTGGACGTCGTTGAGAAGGCTCCGCTGGATTAGCGGCGTGACTTCCAGGGAGTATTAAATGATCAAGGTTGAAACAATTCTCGATGTCGCTGATAACAGCGGAGCCAAAAAAGTCCTGTGCTTCAGGATACTGGGCGGTTCCCGGCGAAAGTCAGCCAGCGTCGGGGACATAATAGTCGTATCGATCAAGGAGGCCGTTCCGGAGTCGAAAGTAGGGAAAGGTGAGGTCCACAGGGCAGTTATAGTCAGGACCAAAAAGGAAGTGAGGCGTCCTGACGGATCCTACATCCGCTTCGACAACAACGCTGCGGTTATTATTAACGAGCACCGGGAGCCGGTGGGAACCAGGATCTTCGGTCCCATTGCCCGCGAGCTGCGGGGCAAGAACTTCATGAAGATCGTCTCCCTCGCCCCCGAAGTGCTGTGAGGTCCTCAAGATGTCTCGAACAGGTATAAGAAAGGATGACTTCGTCGTTGTCACCTCAGGTAAGGAGAGGGGTAAGAAGGGGAAGATCCTGGGGGTTTTACCGGATAAGGACCGGGTAATAATTGAAAAGGTCAATTTCGTAAAGAAGCACTCGAGGCCTACAAGTGAATCGAGGCAGGGCGGGATCATTGAGAGGGAAGGCTCCGTGCACCTGTCCAACGTCATGCTCTTTTGCGCAAAGTGCGGCAAGGGTGTCAGGGTCCGGAACAAGTATCTGGAGGACGGCAGCAAAGTCAGGCTCTGCGCGGGATGCGGGGAGTCCTTCGATTGATCGGGAGAATGTAGATGGATACCCTTCAGAATAAATATCGCGAGGAAGTTGTACCCGCGATGATCAAGACCTTCAACTACAGCAACGTTATGCAGGTTCCGAGGCTGGAGAAGATCGTCATAAATATGGGGCTTGGCGATGCGCTGGAAAACGCCAGGGTGCTGGATACATCCATGGAAGAAATTGCGATGATCACCGGCCAGCGGCCGGTACTCAGGAGGGCGCGAAAATCCATAGCCAATTTCAAGCTTCGCGAGGGCAATCCCATCGGATGTATGGTCACCTTGAGAAAAGGCAGGATGTACCAATTCCTCAACAGGCTGATGAATATTGCCCTGCCGAGGGTGAGAGACTTTAAGGGCGCCTCGCCGAAAGCTTTCGACGGCAGGGGAAATTTCACGATGGGCATAAGAGAGCAACTTATTTTCCCGGAGATCGACTACGATAACGTTGAGCAGGTCAAGGGGATGAATATAACTATTGTAACGAGTGCCAAAACCGATGAAGAGGCCAGAGAACTTCTGAAACTCATGGGTATGCCCTTCAGGAACTAGAGGTAGGAGAAATGGCAAAGAAAGGCCTGGTAAACAAGGCTAAAAAAGAGCCGAAGTTCAAAGTGAGACAGTACAATCGCTGCCCGCTGTGCGGCAGGTCCAGGGCATATCTGAGACGGTTCGGCATGTGCCGTATCTGTTTCCGCACCCGCGCCCTGAGGGGTGAGATCCCGGGTGTGGTCAAGGCAAGCTGGTAGGAGGAAACCGTTATGGCAATGACCGACCCCATCGCTGATATGCTCACCAGGATCCGCAACGCTCTCATGCGCAAGAAGGAAAAAGTCGATATTCCCATGTCCTTCATAAAGGAGGGAATAGCCAGGATCCTGAAGGATGAGGGCTATATAAAGGATTACAGGATATTAAAAGACAACAAGCAGGGAGTCTTGAGGGTCACCCTCAAATATGCTGAGCACGATACGCCGGCGATCGTTCATCTGGAGAGGATAAGCAAACCGGGGCGTCGTGTATATGTGGGTTCGAAGAATATCCCGAAAGTTCTGAACGGGCTTGGAATAGCTATCCTTTCGACATCCAGGGGAGTCATTACAAACAGGGATTCACGAAGGATGAATGTGGGAGGTGAGGTCCTCTGCTACATCTGGTAGCCTGGCCCCGGTGGCCCCCGGCCCGGAGAGGTTCTCGAATCCCTTTATGGAGTTAATGCGATGTCAAGAGTAGGAAAACAGCCTGTACAGATCCCCAAAGGCGTCGAGGTAAAGCTCGAAGGCAGGAATCTTACCGCAAGGGGTCCGAAGGGAACCCTGGAAAGGGAACTCCCCTTCGGTGTAGAAATGAAGCTGGACCAGGATGCCATCAAGGTTCTACCTCCTGCCCGTCCCAAGGAGACAACTGCAATGCAGGGGCTTACCAGGTCTCTGATAAACAATATGGTCGTAGGTGTTTCTGAGGGGTTTGAGAAGAAGCTTGACATGGAGGGAGTGGGATATAGGGCCTTCCAGAGGGGTTCGTCCCTGGAGCTCCACGTTGGATTCTCAAAACCGGTTGATTTTGAGCTGCCGGAGGGCATCTCCGCGGAAGTGGACGGCAACAACAGGATAACCATAAGTGGAGTTGACAAGGAGAAGGTTGGTCAAACAGCGGCCGATATCAGGGCCATCCGCCCCCCAGAGCCTTACAAGGGCAAGGGCATCAGGTACGTCGGTGAGTATATCAGGCGCAAGGCCGGCAAGGCGGCTATTAAGTAGATCTCTGTTCGGAGGATATATCAGGTGGGAAAGACTGACAAAAAAGTGATCGCCCGCAGCAGGAGACGGCGGAAGATAAGGGGCAAGATCCACGGTACGGCCGAAAGACCCAGGCTGTTCGTCTTCAGGAGCGCCCGGCACATCTACGCTCAGATAATAAACGATGATCTGGGTACCGTGCTGGCATGCGCTTCCACTATGGATAGTGAGCTGAAAGGGGCATTAAAGTACAGCGGTAACGTGGAGGCGGCAAAGCAGGTGGGAAGCCTGTTAGCCAAAAGGGCCGCAACCAACCAGATAGAGACCGTCTCCTTCGACCGCGGTGGATACCGTTTTCACGGGAGGGTCAAGGCTCTGGGCGAGGCGGCCAGAGAGGGCGGCCTGAATTTCTGATGAAAATATCGGTTACGATAAGGGTGTGATGATGAAGAAGGGTTTAAAGCAGGCTCTCAGAGACGTGAAAATAGATGAAACTGAACTTATCGACAAGGTCGTTTTCATAAACCGTGTCGCCAAAGTGGTCAAGGGCGGAAGGCGCTTCAGATTCAGCGCTCTGGTGGTAGTAGGCGACGGCAAGGGGATCGTGGGTGTCGGTTCAGGCAAAGCCAATGAGGTCCCTGAGGCCATTCGCAAGGGTATTGAGAACGGCAAGAAGAATCTTCACAAAATCCCCCTTGCGGGGACAAGCATACACCACCAGGTCATGGGCCGGTGGGGCGCTGCCCGAGTTCTGTTGAAGCCGGCTTCTCCAGGTACGGGAGTTATAGCGGGCGGGCCTGTAAGGGCCCTGATGGAATCTCTCGGCGTGAAGGACATTCTCTCAAAATGCATCGGTACGAACAATCCCAATAACGTCCTCATGGCCACCATGCAGGGCCTTCTGTCCCTGAGAAGCCCGGAGGAGGTAGCCCTCATCCGTGGTAAGAAAGTAAGCGATATACTCAACGATTGAGGATCGGAGTACGAAGATGGGTAAAATACAGGTAACCCTTGTTAAAAGCACGATAGGCAAGCCCGAAAACCAGAAAAGGATCGTTCAGAGCCTGGGACTCAGAAAATTGCACCACACCGTGGAGCACGACGACAATCCCAGGATCAGGGGCATGGTCAACAAGGTTTCCCATCTTCTCAAAACTGAGTTCCCGGAGGAAAAATAATGCTGCATCGACTAAAGCCCA
Source organism: bacterium (assembly GCA_048061075.1). Taxonomy (GTDB): domain Bacteria; phylum BMS3Abin14; class BMS3Abin14; order BMS3Abin14; family BMS3Abin14; genus SZUA-178. Next base: position 3,855 of record JBGMRC010000006.1, read on the forward strand.
CTGCTGGAGCCACAAGGAAACGGCGCCGCGTGGGAAGAGGACAGGGCTCCGGTTACGGGGGGACGTGCGGACGGGGACACAATGGACAGTGGTCCCGTTCCGGCGGCGGTGTGAAAGCCGGCTTCGAGGGAGGCCAGATGCCCCTTCAGAGGAGGCTCCCGAAACGTGGATTCACCAATATTTTCAGGGCCGAGTACTCTATCGTTAACCTCAAGGACCTCTCCCGTTTCACCGATGTTGACGTGGTCGATCCTGACCTTCTGGTGAAGGTCAGGCTTGCAAAGAAGGGCCAGCCTGTGAAGGTTCTGGGAATGGGAGAGCTCGAAAAGCCTCTCACGCTCAGAATCCACAAAATAAGTTCTTCGGCCGCAAAAAAGGTAGAGAAGGCCGGAGGCAAAGTGGAGCTCCTGGAAGGATAGGGATTTGTTCGGCGGCCTTTCTAACATTTTCAAGATCCCGGAGCTCAAGCACCGTATTTTCGTCACTTTGGGACTGCTGGCGGTCTACCGTATCGGGGCGCACATACCTACTCCCGGTATAGACGGGGTCGCCCTGGCGGAGTTTTTCCAGCAGGCGCAGGGAACCCTTCTGGGTTTCTTCGACCTCTTTGCAGGGGGCGCCCTGCTGAGGATGACCATCTTCGCCCTCGGGATAATGCCCTACATCAGCGCCAGTATCATCTTACAGCTTCTGACGGTAGTTATCCCCCATCTGGAGAGATTGTCGAAGGAGGGTGAAGCAGGACGCAGGAAGATCATCAGGTATACAAGGTACAGCACCGTGGTCCTGGCTGCCTTTCAGAGTTTCGGCATATCCATCGGCCTCGAGCAGATGACCAGTCCCGGTGGAGCAGCCATCGTTCCAATAGGCGGATGGGGCTTCAGGATGATGACGGTCATCAGCCTGACGGCCGGCACGGCATTCATCATGTGGCTGGGAGAGCAGATAACGGAAAGAGGTATCGGGAACGGGATCTCCCTCATAATCTTTGCGGGGATCGTCGCCCGGATGCCAACGGCCACAGGAAAGACGTTTACCCTGCTCAAAACAGGTGAGCTCTCGGCCTTCCTGATGATTTTCGTGGTCCTCCTCATGGTGGCTTCGGTGGCATTCATCATCTTCGTGGAGAGGGGGCAGCGGAGGATACCGGTACAGTACGCAAAAAGGGTCGTGGGCCGTAAGATGTACGGGGGGCAGAGCACCCATCTTCCCCTTAAGGTCAATACGGCGGGAGTTATCCCCCCCATATTCGCCTCTTCCATACTGATGTTTCCGGCTACGATAGCGGGTTTTATCAAGAACCCCATCATGGAGGCTATTGCAAGTACTTTCGCGCCGGGAAGGGCGCTTTATACAGTGCTTTACGTGGGGCTGATCATCTTCTTCTGCTACTTTTACACCGCGATCCAGTTCAACCCCATCGATGTGGCGGATAACCTTAAGAAATACGGCGGGTTTATCCCGGGTATTCGTCCGGGCAGGAGGACTTCGGAATATATTGACAAGGTTCTTTCCAGGATAACCTTCGGAGGAGCAATCTATCTGTCCCTGGTATCGGTAATGCCGGAGATCCTCTACCGGATCTTTAACATTCCCTTCTATTTCGGGGGAACCGGACTCCTCATCGTGGTAGGTGTTGCCTTAGATACGGTCACGCAGGTTGAAACACATCTTGTTACAAGGCATTATGAAGGGTTCCTTAAAAAGAGCAGGATAAAAGGGAGAAGATAATGGATATTATTCTGTTGGGCCCCCCGGGCGCGGGCAAGGGCACCCAGGCCAGGATGATGATCGAAAAATGGCGAGTACCCCAGATATCCACTGGAGATATACTTCGTGCTGCCGTCAGGGAGGGCACGCAGCTTGGCCTTGAGGCGAAAAGTTTCATGGATAAGGGCGAACTGGTCCCGGACAGCGTTGTTATAGGGATTATCGAAGAGCGGATAACGGAGCCTGATGCCGTAGGCGGTTTCATCCTGGACGGGTTTCCCCGCACCGTTGTCCAGGCTGAGGCTCTTGAGAAGATACTTACAGACAACGGCCGAAAGATAGATCACATAATAAGTATCGAGGTGGATGACGAGGAACTGGTCACGCGCCTGACTGGCAGGAGAATGTGCAAAAGCTGCGGAGAGAGCTATCACGTGGTGTTCAACCAGCCCTCCTTAGAGAATGTATGTGACGCCTGCGGCGGTGAGCTGTACCAGAGGAACGACGATAAGGAAGAGACTATCAGGCAGCGCCTCGAGGTATATCACGAACAGACCTCTCCCCTGATCGAATACTACCGTGGGCGCGGCGGCCTGCGGGAAGTGGATGGAACTGGGAGTATAAGTGATATTTTTTCCCAGATAGCAGCCAACCTGGCCGGAACAGCATAGGCAGTGCGGGACTCTGTTTCAGTTCCGTTAATCTGGGAATGATCCACAGAAAATCTTCAGCCGATATTGCTCTGATGATGGAAGGCGGGCGGCTGGTTGCATGGATACTCAGAAAGGTACAGGAGGTGGTGACCCCGGGAACGGCCACCTCAGAGATTGAAAGAGTTGCAGAGAATGAGGCCCGGTCTTTAGGGGTTGTACCGGCGTTCAAAGGGTACATGGGATATCCGAGCAGTATATGCGTGTCCATCAATAATGAAGTGGTTCACGGTATACCGTCGGATAAGCGCATCCTCAGCGAAGGAGATATTGTAGGCTTGGACTTTGGAGCTTATTACAAGGGCTTTTACACCGATGCCGCCGTTACGCTGCCCGTTGGCACCATAAGCAAAAAAGCCACGCGGCTGATGGAAGTGACGGAAGAGTCGCTTCTCAGGGGCATTGGAGCAGCGACGGAAGGCAGGAGGGTAGGGGACATCTCCCACTCTGTCCAGAGCTACGCGGAAGAGAACGGTTACTCGGTGGTGAAGTCATTTGTGGGGCACGGCATCGGCCGGAGTCTGCATGAAGAACCACAGGTCCCTAATTTCGGCGAGCCCCATTGGGGGGCGAAACTGAAAGAAGGCATGACGCTGGCTATTGAACCGATGGTCAATGAGGGCACGGACTCGATAGAGATCCTTGGCGACGGGTGGACGGCCGTTACAACTGACGGTGGTCTTTCGGCTCATTTCGAACACACGGTCGCCGTTACCGCTGACGGTCCTCTGATATTGACCACTGATGAGGCACCCTAGCAGGAGAAGACAAGGGTATGGCTAAAGAAGAAGCTATAGAGGTTGAAGGGAAGGTAGTAGAGCCTCTGCCCAACGCCATGTTCCGAGTGGAGCTGGACAACGGGCACCAGGTTCTGGCCCATATCTCGGGGAAGATGAGGATGCACTACATCCGGATCCTGCCCGGCGACAGGGTGACGGTTGAACTCTCTCCCTATGATCTGACCAGGGGAAGGATCACCTACAGGGTCAAGTAACTTTCCCGAAAGGACAGAAGCAAAATGAAAGTCAGACCTTCGGTAAAGAAGATGTGCGACAAATGCAAGATCGTCCGGCGGAAGAGGGTCGTTCGGGTTATCTGCGAGAATCCAAAGCATAAGCAGAGGCAGGGTTAAGGTCAGGAGGTAGAATAGTGGCTCGTATCGCTGGAGTGGACTTACCAAGAAGCAAAAGGATAGAGGTTGCCTTGACCTATATTTACGGGATCGGACCCACCAAGGCGTCCCAGCTCGTCCGTGACGCCGAAGTGGATCCCGATATCAGGGTTGTTGACCTGGATGAAAAGCAGGTCAGCAAGCTCAGGGAGGTCATCGACAGGAAACACATGGTCGAGGGGGACCTGAGAAGAGAGGTTGCTTTCAACATAAAAAGGAAAATGGACCTGGGTTCCTATGAAGGGCTCAGGCATCGTAGAGGTCTGCCCGTGAGGGGACAGCGTACCAAGACCAACGCCAGATCGAGGAAGGGCCGCAAGCCCTCCATTGGCGGCAGGAAAAAGAGATAAGTAAAAAGCCATGGATGGACTTTTTGCAACCCTATCAATATTCGGGAGGAGTAAATGGCAAAGCCTAAAAAGGGATCCTCAAAAAGAGTCAAGAAGAACGTTCCGGAGGGAATAGCCCACATCCAGGCTACCTTCAACAATACAATAATCACCATAACAGACCCTGCGGGGAACACGCTGACATGGTGCAGTGCTGGAAGTAAGGGCTTCAAGGGATCCAGGAAAAGCACACCGTTTGCAGCGCAGCTTGCGGCCGCCGATGTGGCAAAGAAAGCTATGGAGCACGGTGTGCGGAAGGTCGATGTGCTTGTCAAGGGTCCGGGGTCCGGGCGGGAAGCGGCGCTCAGAGCCCTCCAGGGAGCCGGCCTTGAGATCTCTATAATAAGGGATGTTACCCCAATACCGCATAACGGCTGTCGTCCGCCCAAAAGACGAAGAGTATAAACAAGGAGGTCCAAGTTGGCTCGATACCACGAATCAGTCTGCCGGCTCTGCCGCAGGGAAGGCGCAAAACTATTTCTCAAGGGAGACCGGTGTTATTCGGATAAATGCGCTGTGGAGCGCAGGCCGTATCCTCCAGGCGTCCATGGGACAAGGAGAATAAAGCAGTCGGACTACGGCATCCAGCTCAGGGAAAAGCAGAAGGCAAAGAGGATCTACGGCGTTATGGAAGCCCAGTTCCGAAACTACTTCAAGATGGCTGACAGGCAGAAGGGCGTTACGGGAGAAAACCTCCTCGTGCTTCTGGAACGGAGACTGGACAGTACCGTTTACAGGCTCGGGTTTGCTTCATCGAGGCCTGATTCAAGGCAGTTGGTGAGGCACGGCCATGTTCTCGTAAACAACAGGAAGGTGAACATACCTTCCTTCCTGTTGAGGCCGGGCGATGTGGTGGAGATCCGTGAAAAGAGCAGAAATACGGTTCGGATCAAGGAAGCCATGCTGTCGGCTGAAAGGAAGAGTGTTCCAGCGTGGCTTGAACTGGAGGCTCCCAAATTCAAGGGAATGTTCAAGAATCTCCCTGCCCGCGACGAGATCGCGCTTCCGGTACAGGAGCAGTTGATAGTGGAGCTGTACTCCAAGTAACAGTAAGCCTGCCAGGAGATAGATTACAATGATAGAGAAAAACTGGAAAAGTCTGACCCGCCCCAGAAAGCTGGTATTTGACGCCAAGAAAAATACCGATACCTTTTGCCGTTTCACCGCGGAGCCGTTTGAGAGGGGATTCGGGACGACTATTGGAAACGCGTTGAGGAGAGTCCTGCTGTCCTCACTTCAGGGTGCGGCGGCGACCGCCTTCAGGATAGAAGGCGTGCTCCATGAATTCTCGACGATACCCGGGATTTACGAGGATGTTACACAGATCGTTCTGAACCTGAAGGAGCTTCGGTTCAAAATTCACACGAATGAACCGAAGATAATCTCGGTGGACACCAGCAAGAAGGGTGTCGTCACCGGTGCGGATATCATCACAGACCACGAGGTGGAGATCCTCAATCAGGAGATGTCCATTGCGACTCTCGAAAAAGGGGCGCACCTTAAGATGGAGATCGTTGTGCAGCTCAACAAGGGATACGTGCCCGCGGCGCGGAATAAAAACGAAGAACTCCCCGTTGATTTTATAGCAATAGATTCCATTCACTCTCCCATAGCCAGGGTAAACTACGATGTGGAAAACGCCCGTGTCGGCATGCTGACGGATTACGACAAGCTGATCATGGAGATAACCACCGATGGGAGCGTCTCCCCGGAAGACGCCCTGGCCATTTCCTCAAAGATTATAAAAGAGCATATGAACCTCTTTATCAATTTCGAGGAGGAGGAAATAAGCGAGGAAGAGGCGGAAAAAGAAACTCAGGAGGAGCGCCTGAAGCTCTTCGAGAAACTCAACAAGGGCGTCAACGAACTGGAACTCTCGGTGCGTTCCATAAACTGCCTCCAGAACGCTTATATCCAGTCTATAGGAGAACTGGTGCAGAAAACAGAATCTGAAATGCTCAAGACCAAGAACTTCGGCAGAAAGTCCCTTAACGAGCTCAAGGAGATCCTGGAGGAGATGGGTCTCGCCTTCGGCATGGATATCAGGGGCTGGACCCCCGATGAGATCGAGAGCGAAGAAACAACCGAGGAAGCGTTCTAGGATTTTATGATATGAGCCCGGTTTCAGGGCTTGCTGAAGCGACTGAAAGGGAAGGAAGCTTATGCGGCATATGAAAGCTGGTAAAAAACTGGGCAGGACCGGCTCGCACCGGAGAGCCATGTTCCGCAATATAGTCACGTCCTTGCTTCAGAGCGAGAGGATAGTGACTACCGAGGGCAAAGCCAAAGAAGCCGGTAGACTGGCCGAAAAGATGATTACCCTTGGCAAGAGAGGAGACCTTCACGCCAGGCGTCAGGCTGTCTCTTTCATCAAGAGCAATGAGGTCGTTAAAAAGGTATTTTCCGAGCTGGCTGAGCGGTACCGGACCAGGGAAGGGGGATACACCAGAGTCCTGAAACTGGAACCCCGGGCTGGAGACAATGCTCCCATGGCTATAGTTGAGCTGGTTGACCGGCCAATGGCAGCGCAGCCTGAAAAGGAGAGCAAGGCCAGGAAAAAGGAGATAAAGGCAAAAGCCTCAACGAAGGCTGCCGCCAAAAAAGCTGCCCCCAAAAAGGCTGCAGAGAAGAAAGAGGCCGAAAAGGAAACTTCGAAAAAAGCAGTAGAGGAAAAGGAAAAGGTTCCAAAGAAAAAGGCTAAAACCGCACCCAGGAAGAAGAAAGAGGCAGCCGCTAAAGAAGAGAAGGCCGCGAAGAAAGAGACTCCGAAGAAGGACACCGGGAAAAAAGTTACCGGAAAGAAAAAAGCCAGGGAGTCAGAGGATAAGAGCTGAGGGTTTTCCTTCCTTAATACCGAATTCCATTGAGCAAGGAGATGTTTCCTTGCTCATTTTGTTTTTTAGGGTTGATATAGGCAGGAGGCAGGAGGGAGAAGTTTATATATCTCAAAAGAGATAAGAGCTGTAACGCAGGGGGCCGCTGGCAGGGCTAGTCAGCCCTGATCGCAGGGTGCCGCAGAGAAAAAATTGTTGGGTAAGAGCATTAGAAATTAGAGCATTGGAATTAAGTTATAGGCGCTGGGCGTTGGGTTATGGGCCATGGGCTGCGTCTATAAGATCTCAATTCTTCATAGATGTTGACCGAAGGACAAACCTCATAGCTCACAGCACATCGGTTGTTAGTTGATAGTTTTGTTGTAAGCCTATAGCCTACCGCCTATAGCCTATAGCCTGTTTTTACACATCACGTATTACGAACCCGGAACTCGGTAAATACTTGATTGGATAAAGTGTCCTACCTGTCAATAAAAAACCTGGAATACACCTATCCGGGACAGGAGAAGCCGGCTCTTTCCGGTATCGACCTGGAAGTGGAAAAAGGCGAGTTCATCGCCATAGTGGGGCCCAATGCTGCGGGTAAAAGCACCCTTGCAAAAGCCCTGAAGGGCCTCATTCAGGGTCAGAACGGCTCCATCTCCATCGGCAGCGAGCCCTTGAGCGCAACGGGTCCTGACAGGCGCGTGGGACTGCTTCTGTCCAATCCCGAGAACCAGCTTGTCACCTCCATAGTGGAGGAGGACGTCGCCTTTGGTCTGGAGGCCATGGGCCTTGAACCGGAAGTGATAAAAGAGAGAGTCGGGACTACACTCCTCGGCCTGGGTATCGGCGCTCTTGGCAGAGCGCTGCCCCACAAGCTCTCCGGCGGCGAACAGCAGATGGTTGCCCTGGCAGGAGTCCTGGCTCCCGATCCGGAGGTTCTCGTGCTGGACGAGCCTACCTCTTTCCTTGATCCTGCCGGGCGTGAGAGGGTCCTTGGCGCTCTTGACGGGTTCCTGGAAAGGGGAGGGACTACTCTTTTAGTGACCCACGACATGGAGGAGGCGGCCAGGGCCCACAGGATCGCGTTGCTGATCGAGGGAAAGATCGCCTGTGTAAAAGAACCCTGGTCCCTTTTCGGCGATACTTCCCTGCTGGAGGCTGGGCGGCTCGTAAAGCCTTTCGGCATATCCCTTTCTCAGGCGCTGTCTGTAGCCGGGCACCCTCTTTCCTGGTCTCCAGGCACGATCCATGATCTGACAGGCTCCGTTCTCGCCCTCTTTGGAACAGCTCACGGCAAAAGAGACTTACGGGTGAAGGAGATCAAAGAGCAGTATCATCAAAGTGAAAAAGATACTGCACTGGAGTTTGAGAAGGTAGCCTTCAGCTACAATACCGGCAGTCTCGATGAACATGAAGTTCTCACCGGCGTGGACCTGGATGTCGTTGACAGTGAACTGACTGTGCTTTGCGGAGCTAATGGGTCGGGCAAGAGTACCCTGCTTCAACTGTCCAACGGCCTGCTTCTCCCCGACAGCGGTTGTGTCCGATTCCGCGGACAGGCGCTGATCGATCTTCTCAAGGGCAGGGAGAAGATCCCCTCCCTGGTGGGACTCCTTTTTCAAAACCCGGAGCGCCAGGTATTTAGTGAAACAGTCTTCGATGATATCGCCTTCGGGCCCCACAACCTGGGTCTGACTGAGGAAAAAACTAAAGAGAGGGTCTCAGACGCCATCGGATGGGCGGGCATTGACGAAGATCTCCTTTCCCGCTCCCCTTTCACTCTCTCCGGAGGTCAACTCAGGCGTGTTGCCATAGCGGGGGTTATCGCCCTGGGATCAAGGGTGCTGGTTCTGGATGAGCCCACAGACGGCCTGGATCCGGCAAGTTCAGCGCTGTTCTTGGGAAGGGTCAGAAAATACGCCGAACATACAGGTACTTCGGTCCTGATGGCCACCCACAGCGTGCCTTATCCGCCCAACGACATAGACAACATCGCTTTTCTTATGGACGGCAGGATAGGTGCGTGCGGCCTGCCTGATGAAGTGCTTTTCTCTCCATCGGACGCTCTTCCTGGAACCTATTTCCCTCTGCACATAAGGATGCAGAGGGAAATAGCGGATGCCGGGTATGATCTTCCGGAACTCTCCCTGGATTCTGATGAGGTGGTTAAAAATATTGTTGATTTGATCTCAGATCGGTCAAGCTGAGGTAAGGAGTTCCGGGTTTATTCAGAATTCAGAAGTTAGAATCCAGAATTCAGAATACTGAATCGTAATGAGTAGTGCGTGATGAGTAACATGTCTAATGCTCTAATGTTCTTATCTGCAATACTCGAAACCCGCTATACGGTACGGTTGAAAGACTGCCTGTTTTTCGATAAGATGCATCGCTGAAGCCAGTATCCTGCACACCTTCCGGGTTCCATCCCGGCCTGGCCGGGTGACCTTGTAGAACGAAGCGGAAAGGGCGTCTGGGACCGATAGGAATATATACTGCGGCTCCGCTGCAGATCGGCGGGGCTTTTTTATCGTCGGTTTGTCTGAATCCAGTTCCGTCAGCTTAAAATGGCTGTTTTTTAAGTGAAAACGTATTATAAGAGGTGAGGGCCGATGAGGTTCCGGCTCAGTTTTGTCTGTGAAAACATTAATAAAAGGAGTGGGAGATGAGTAATAAGATGATTACCCTGAGTCAGAACGAGATACCAAAGGCGTGGTACAACGTTGTGGCAGACATGCCCACAATACCGGACCCGCCCCTCAATCCGGGAACGGGCCAGCCCATCGGCCCTGAAGATCTGGCGCCCCTTTTTCCCATGGGTCTGATACTTCAGGAAGTCAGCCAGGAAAGGTGGATAGACATTCCCGAAGAGATCCTTAAGATCTACGCGATGTGGCGTCCCTCCCCCCTCTTCAGGGCGGCCCGGCTCGAAGAGAAGCTGGGGACCCCCGCAAAAATATATTACAAGTACGAGGGCGGTAACCCCGCCGGCAGCCACAAGCCAAACACTGCTGTGGCGCAGGCCTACTACAACAAAGAGGAAGGCGTTCGCCGTCTCGCAACGGAGACAGGAGCTGGCCAGTGGGGAAGCGCTCTGTCCCTGGCATGCAGCTTCTTCGGCCTGGAGTGCACGGTGTACATGGTCAAGGTGAGCTATCACCAGAAGCCCTACCGGCGCTCAATGATGCAGGCATGGGGCGGCAAGGTTATCCCGAGCCCCTCCGACCAGACAAACGCCGGCAGGAGTATCCTCGAAAAGGATCCGGATTCCCCCGGAAGTCTGGGTATTGCCATCAGCGAGGCGGTTGAGGACGCGGCAACTCACGATGACACAAAATATTCCCTGGGAAGCGTCCTGAACCATGTTCTCATGCACCAGACGGTGATCGGTCTCGAGCTCAAGAAGCAGCTGGAGATCGCAGGGGACAAGCCCTCGGTACTCATCGGGGCGTGCGGTGGAGGCAGCAATTTTGCCGGGCTAGTTTTCCCCTTCCTGCCGGAAAAGATGGCCGGTGAGGATATCAGGTTCCTGGCGGTTGAGCCCACATCCTGCCCGACACTCACCAAGGGCAAGTACGCTTACGACTTCGGTGACACGGCGCAGACGACACCGCTTATTCCCATGTACACCCTCGGCCACGATTTCGTTCCCCCGGGGATCCATGCCGGCGGACTGAGGTACCATGGAGAAGCGGCGTTGGTCAGCATCCTTCACAGGGACGGTATCGTGGACGCCGTGGCGTACACCCAGAACCCGGTGTTCGAGGCCGCTTTGATGTTCGCCAGGACAGAGGGCATCCTGGCCGCGCCCGAGTCAGCCCATGCGGTGAAGGCTGCCATTGATGAAGCTGTCAGATGCAAGGAAGAGGGCAAGGAGGAGGTCATAGTGTTCAACCTCAGCGGACACGGACTGCTTGACCTTACCGCATACGATGCATACCTGGCAGGTGAGCTCGAGGACTATACCTATCCGGACGAAAAGATAGCAGAGTCCCTTAAGAATCTGCCGCAGCTGTAAAAAAGGTATATGGTGTCCTGGTTCAGAAGAAGGCCTTCGCGCCTGGCAAAGAGCGAACGCAAGAAGACGTCCGTCCCCGAGGGACTGTGGATTAAGTGCAACAATTGCGGGGAGATAGTCTACAGCAAGGAGATCGACCGTAATCTCAAGGTTTGTCCAAAGTGTGACTACCACTTCAGGATAACCGCGAAAGAGAGAATTGATCTCCTCGTCGATCCGGGCTCCTTTGAGGAGTTCGACTCACAGATAAAGAGCGAAGACCCCCTCCAGTTCAGGGATTCCAAGAAGTACAAGGACCGCATCAAGGATGCGGTGAAGAAGACAAAACTGAACGAGGCGGTTATCTGCGGCACCAGCACCATCGAGGGAAGAGAGGCTGTTCTTTCCGTTTTTGATTTCTCCTTCATGGGCGGCAGCATGGCTTCCGCTGTGGGTGAGAAGATCACACGTGCCATCGAGATGGCCGTGAAGAGGCGCTGCGGCCTGATAATAATCTCATCATCCGGAGGGGCCAGGATGCAGGAGGGGGCCCTTTCCCTGATGCAGATGGCCAAGACGAGCGTTGCCCTCGCCAGGATGAGGAAGGAAGGGCTGCCCTTCATCTCAGTACTCACAGACCCTACAACAGGGGGAGTTACAGCCAGTTTTGCCATGCTGGGGGACGTAAACATCGCTGAACCGAAGGCACTGATCGGCTTTGCGGGTCCCAGGGTCATCCAGCAGACGATCCGGCAGGATCTGCCGGAGGGTTTCCAGAGGTCGGAGTTCCTTCTCGAGCACGGTATGGTTGATAAGGTCGTTAACCGCAAGGAACTCAAATCCACGCTGGCGACCCTCCTTTCGATCTTCGCGGGAGAATGACTTATCAGGAGGCCGTTGATTATCTCTTCGGTCTCGGTGAGGCCCGCATCAAGCCGGGTCTTTCCAGGATCACTGAAGCGCTGACGAAACTGGGGGAGCCTCAAAATGGGTTCCCCCAGGTTGTTGTTGGAGGCACCAACGGCAAGGGATCCGTCATCGCCATGATAGGATCTGTCCTCAGCAATGCCGGGTACAGAGTTGGCAGCTTCACATCCCCCCATCTTTTCCGTTATGAAGAGAGGATCCGCGTCGGAGGAGATGACCTCCCCGCCAGGCTCCTTCCGGGACTAGTTGAAGATGTCAGGAAAACGGGCGTTCCCCTTTCCTATTTTGAGTTTGCGGCTGCTTGCGCACTCCTGCACTTTTCAAGAGTGGGGGTAGACCTTGCCCTTCTGGAGGTGGGTCTTGGCGGGCGCTGGGACGCGACCAACGCCACCTGCCCGATACTGAGTGTTATAACCTCCATTTCCCGCGACCACATGGAGTGGCTTGGAGAGACCATCGAACAGATAGCCTGGGAAAAGGCCCACATAATGAGGGAAGCGGCGCCTGTAGTCCTCGGAAGGATGCCCACGGCTGCAATGGAGGTGATGCTGAAAGAAGCGTCGCGTACTGGAGCTCATACCAGGGCCTATCTGAGGGACTTTTCACTGGATGCCGGTGATTCGGTCCTTTCCTATAGCGGGACTGACTGGAAAATTGACGGCATAACCCTGGGTCTTGAAGGTGAATTTCAGGTCGAAAACGCCGCCTGTGCCATCGCTGCCTTAGAGGAGCTTGCCGGGGCCGGGTACGATATCGGCAGGGAAAACGTCCTTGCCGGACTGTCCGAGGCGAGATGGCCGGGAAGGTTTGAAAGGATCCCAGGAAGGCCGGAGATCATAGTGGATTCGGCCCACAATCAGGATGCTCTCCGTGCCCTTTCAGAGTCTCTGAAAGAAAGTAAAGGCCCAAGGGTCTGGCTGTTTTCTGTTTTGAAGGATAAGGATATAGCAGGTATGGCAGGACAGGTGGTTGGCGATATGGTCTGCATTGTTCCCCTGAAGCATCCCAGATCCGCCGGTGTTGAGATGATAATGAATATATTCCGGAAAAGCGGCGCGAACGCTGTTGTCTCGGCCTCCCTTGCAGAGGGACTCACCAGGGCAAGAGCCGAAGCGGGAGAAGAAGGTACGATAGTAGTGGCGGGCTCCGTCTACCTCGCCGCCGCGGTGCTTGAGGAGCTGGAGCGCGAAGCGGGGGAGGGCAGTTGAGGTCTGCACTGATGATCCTAACCTCGGTTTTACTGCTGGCTTCTGCTTCTGTCGCAGCGGCCGAGGATGCTGCCGTTAAGATCAACGCCCTCCGGATGGAGTACCTCTCAGACGGGTCGTTAAAGGCAACGGGCGGTGTTGATATGAGGGGTGACGGGATGGAGCTGGTAGCAGATGAGGCAGTTTACGACCCGGAAAAAAGAGTAATAATCCTGAAGGGCGATGTCCGCATGATGGAGGCCGAAGGAGGCGGATTTTCTGGGGATGAGATGGAATTCGACCTGGAAACCATGACGGGTTCCGTTAAGAAAGGCGTCATCAGCCTTGGTAAGTCCGGGTTCAGGATTACGGGAGACACGATCAGCCGGAAGGGTATCAACGTATATGAGGTGGAAAATGGCACGTTCACGACCTGCCCAGGGGATTGCCCTGACTGGTATTTCGCCGCGTCACGCATAAGGGTCAGGGAAAAAGGCTACCTGACGGCGAAAAATGCCACCTTCAGGATAGGCGGGGTTCCGGTCTTTTACTCTCCGTTTTTTTTCTATCCCGTAAAAACAGAGCGCCAGAGCGGACTGCTTTTTCCAGAGATCGGTTTTACGGAGCGGTTTGGCTGGGAAATATCCCTTCCGGTGTTCCTGACCATAGGCCGGAGCGCCGACGCGACCCTGACCCCAAGGTATTTCTCTCGCAACCCCACGGGTCTCGGGGGAGAGTTCAGGTACAGCCTGCCATGGGGCGGAGGAGGCGAGTGGTCAGGCTTCCTGATAGAAGAGGAGGAAGGGCATCGATGGTACGCGGCCGGCGGCAACTCATGGAGAATCGCACCGGGTCTCTGGCTCCGAGGCAGCTGGTACGATTCGTCGGACGATACGGTTTCCACCGATTACGGTGATGATTTTCTAGAGAGGAACCCGGGCGTAGCGGAAAGAAACCTTACGGCGGAGTACTCGGGGGGCCCCTTGGAGTTATGGGCGGGGGTATCCGAGCTCACTCCGGACGGTTCGAAGATAAGGGCCACTGACGGTCTTGAGCGCACCGGCGGGGGAATAACGTTCCGCACCGGTAAAGTGGGAGCGTCCTCGGGCAAACTTAACCTGGATGCAGAGAGGTTCGGCGATTCGGATAAAAGGTTCATTGTTGAACCGGAGCTCGCGGTGTACCTTGGGGGCCCTGGACCCTTTTCCGGGAGGCTGTGGGGCAGGTTGTCCATGGCTGAAGGGGCGGATGTGCCCGGAGACGATTCCTATGCTGTCTACGGGTTTGAGGAACGTACTTCCCTCATAAAGAAGGGACCCTGGGGCACACACAGGCTGGACTTTTCAGTCGAGGCCGTCAAGGCTACCGCCGGCGCCTTCTCCGCCTCCGCTGTCAGGGACAGGCGTGACGGGAGCGTGGAAAAATCGCTCCTGTCCGGCGAGGTAAAGAGCAGGCTTGATTCGAAATCGGTGGTCTGGACACTCAGGACCGGAGCATGGATGGACAGCGAAGCGGATACATCCCTGGGGTATCTCTTTTCGTCCCTGGAGTGGGAGGATGTGAACATCTCCGCTACGGTGAACAGGGACGGCGAATATGGGCTGGTCCTCCCGGACCCGGGCGTTGCGTCCATCGTCGGCAGAGGATGGACGGTGTCATCAGCCCTGGAAAAGGAAAGGTACAGCTTAGAGTTGATCAGGGAGTCCACGGAAAATGTAGGAGAGACTTTATACAGCGACTTCAGCCTGATCTTCGGCAAGGTAACATTATCGGGGTCCGGTCTTTTTGACATGGAATCGGACAAGATCGTTGAAGAATCAGGAGCCTTCTCCTACAGGGGACCGTGTTGGGAGATCGGCATCACCCGCGAAAAAAACCTTGCGGGCGTCGAATGGAAGTTGAAGTTCTCAATTTTCTGATGTGGAAAATACAAGCAGGAGGCAGGCCGCGCTATAAGCGCGGAGTTCCAAGTTCCTAGTTTCGAGTATCGGGTATAGGTATTTGAAGTCACTAGAAACTAGAAACCAGAAACTAGAAACTGGATTATTGACATGAGCAACCCACTAGTCTATATTCTAGCGCCCTTTGCACTGGCATTCTCGCTCTTTGTGCTCTACCTTGTGGTGAGCATTATTCTCCGAGATCCCGCAAGGCCCTTCAGGATGTTTGCGGCCGGTCCCCTGGATGATAATTATCAGGAATCCTTAAGTATCCTGGATCGTCTGGAGAACAGTGAAATGCCGGAGCGTGAACGGGCCGCTCTCATAGAGCGCCTGGAAGAGATTGTCACCGGAAAGGATAAGGGCCATCCCTGGGATTCAGTCAGGGGCCGGCTTCTCTCCGTAAAAAGAGGATCTTGAAAATCTTATGGATCAGGTACTGATCAGGAACTTCTCCATCATCGCCCATATCGACCATGGGAAATCCACTCTCGCGGATCGCCTCCTGGAGACCACAGGAGCGCTCACCGAGAGGGAGATGACGGACCAGGTACTCGACTCCATGGACATCGAGAGGGAGCGGGGGATAACCATCAAGGCTCAGACCGCGCGCCTTGCCTTCATGGGGCCGGACGGCGTTGAATATCAGCTCAATCTCATAGACACACCGGGTCACGTTGATTTTTCCTGCGAGGTCTCCCGGTCGCTGGCCGCCTGCGAGGGAGCTCTGCTCGTAGTGGATGCGGCCCAGGGTGTTGAGGCCCAGACCATTGCCAACGCCTATCTTGCCATCGAGCAGGACCTGGTCATCATTCCCGTTATCAACAAAGTGGATCTGCCCAGCGCGGAGCCGGAACGGGTGAAAGGAGAGCTGGAGTCGGCTCTGGGTATCGATCCCGATGACGTTCTCCTTGTCAGCGCCAAGGAGGGGATGGGGATACAGGAACTGCTTGAGGTCCTGGTGGACAGGATCCCTCCCCCGAAAGGTGACATTCGAAAGCCTTTAAGGGCCCTTATCATAGATTCGTGGTACGACAACTATGTGGGCGTTGTGGCCCTTGTGAGGATCTTTGATGGAGAGCTGGCAGCGGGCAGCAGGGTGAGATTCATGGGTCAGGGTTCTGATTACGACCTGGCGGAGATGGGGGTCTTTTTGCCATCGACCAGAAAGATGGACAGGCTCAACTCGGGAGAAGTGGGCTACCTCATAACCGGCATCAAGGATCTGAAGAGGGTTCAGGTGGGCGATACCGTCACACTCGCCACTGCCCCGGCCCAAAAGCCCCTCTCGGGCTTTAAATCCATCAGACCCATGGTCTTTGCCGGGCTCTACCCTGCCGCCAGCGAGGAATTTTCAGCCCTCAGGGAAGCCCTCGCCAAACTCCGGCTCAACGACGCTTCTCTGGCCTTCGAGCCGGAGACATCGGAGGCCCTGGGGTTCGGTTTCAGGGCTGGTTTCCTGGGGATGCTTCACATGGAGGTCGTGCAGGAACGCCTGGAACGGCACTTCGACCTGGACCTGGTCACAACCGCTCCAACAGTTGTCTACAGGGTGTTCCTGAAGGACGGAAGTGTCATCGAAGTGGATAACCCGGCTCACATGCCGCCTGTCGGTGACATAGAAAAAACTGAAGAGCCCTTCGTCAGGGCAACGGTGATGCTTCCCGATAAATATCTGGGGGGGATCCTTTCCCTCCTCACGGAACGCCGCGGCGAGCAGAGATCCATGAACTATCTCGAGGACCGCCGGGTTATCCTGGAGTACGATCTCCCACTTGCGGAGATAATCTTCGATTTTTACGACCGCCTCAAAACCCTCAGCCGCGGCTACGCGTCCTTTGACTACGATCCTGAGGGTTACCGCGAGGGCGATCTGGTGAAACTGGATATAAAGGTCAACGGCGAGCCCGTGGATGCCCTTTCCGTAGTGGTCCCGGGGGAGAAGGCATACCGTAAAGGAAAGGAGCTGGCCAGGAAGATGCGAGATCTCATCCCCAGGCAGATGTACGAGGTCATCATCCAGGCGGCCATCGGCAACCGCGTCATTGCCCGTGAGACTGTAAAAGCGATGAGGAAAAATGTCCTTGCAAAATGCTACGGCGGTGACGTAACAAGGAAGAGAAAACTCCTGGAAAAACAGAAGGAAGGCAAGAAGAGGATGAAGAGCGTAGGCAAGGTCCAGATACCCCAGGATGCCTTTATGGCTATCCTACGAGTGGATTAGGGAGGTTGAATTGTCAAAGAATCCCAGTAAAACATCTGCAGAGCAGGAAGCGACTGTAGAGCTTCCGGGCCTGAGGCGAAAGACAAAGAGCAAGGCAGCCGAGTACTTCGAGGCGATAGTGCTTGCCCTGATCCTGGCCCTTTTCATAAGGACCTTCGTAGTGCAGGCCTTCAAGATCCCGTCCCCATCCATGGAGCCAACCCTGCTCATAGGGGACCATATTCTGGTGAATAAGTTCGTATACGGCTTCAGTATCCCGTTCACCGACGGGAAGATCCTCAAGCTCAGGGACCCGGCAAGGGACGAGGTAATTGTCTTCAAGTTTCCCAAGAACAAGAAAATGGACTTCATTAAAAGGAGCGTCGCAGTTGGCGGGGATACTATCGAAATACGCAACAAAAAGCTTTATGTGAACGGTGAGGTTGTGGAGGATTCCCATGCGATCTTCAAAGACAATTTTCCACGGGGCTCCCTCCTCCAGGGCCGGGATAATTTCGGCCCTGTGACGGTCCCGCAGGGCAAGATCTTCGTTATGGGGGACAACAGGGACAACAGCAACGACAGCAGGTTCTGGGGGTTCGTGGACGAGAACGATGTGAAGGGCAAGGCCATGTTCATCTACTGGTCGTGGGACCGGGGTAGGAAGTGGCCCAGGTTTTCGCGCATGGGAGACGGGATTAAGTGAGAGTTTCTAGTTTCGGGTTTCTGGTTTCTAGTTAAGGAAGATTCAAAACCAAATGCCAAGACCCGTAACTATCCCACAGAATGCGGGATTGCCTTGCATCTACAGCACTATGGCGAGCCTCTTATTGTGATAGGCAGGAGGCACATATCATAGGGGTCAGACCTCACTTTCTTTACGAATTTCAGTCCTCTTGTTCATTTTTGTCAAGACTTCCTGGTTTTGGTAATAATGCAATAAATCTAGTTATAACTACAATTGCCATAAATACTCCAATTATTGTTTGCGATAAAGAGATAAACATCCCAATTCCATCGTTGGGCACAATATCTCCATATCCTAAAGTCGTCATAGTTACTAAGCTAGAATAAAATGGACCTAGATTAGTCTGCAAAAGATTATCCTTACTTGAAAAGTGGATATGGAACTTCTTTATAAAAAGTGCTAACCAAAATAATATTTCTGCATAATTCATAAATAATAAGATAGCTGATCTCTTGTAACTTCCAAGATAATAGTTGCCTATTTTCTGATCTGCTCTAGGTTGATCGAATAGTAATCCATTGATAATGTATATAAATATTTCATATACTCGCCACGCACCATAAATTATTAATATTACAGATATATACTTAACTAATTCACTATTGGATATTTGAGGAAGAAAAATCATTGAAATAAACGCAGCAATTAGATTTGAAAATACCCAGATATCAACTGTGTAATAACTTCCTGTTTTAAATATATGAAATTTTTGTAATATGGAAAAAGGTGTAAGTTTGCGTAAGAAAGAAAAAACTTCTGACTAGAATTCAAATACGAACGAATCCTTAGTATTAGTATCAGCCATAATTGCCCCCTGAAAGTAGCTAAGCCTCTTACTTATAAAAAAGATAATGCATGGTCAATCTTCCTAAATGAATTAACGATTCATCTTTATGCCAATGCTCGTTCTTGTTGGTCCATAGACTTTTTATTCGCGTTCAGTTTATCATATTGTTCCTGTTTTTTTTAAGTGACAGGATGAAAGATCTTCTTTCCTCCGCGTCTCCGTGGTAAACCCCAAGCTTTACTCTGTGTCCTCTGTGACTCTGTGGTGAAAAAAATACTTGAAACTTGGAACCTGAAACCTGAAACTAGACCCAAATGCGATTCGGGAAATGGCTGTTTATACTGGTACTGGTATTCGGGATCATTTCCGCCATCAAGGTGGGGACGCCGTACCTGCGCAACTGGATGTTCAAGGGCGTGATGGAGGAGCAGGCCAGGCTCCTTTCCGTCAATACAGTTAGCCGGGCAAAGAGCAATCTCATGCAGGAGGCCAGAGGTAACAAGATCCCCATCACCGAAGAGCAGCTCATCGTACGCAAGGATAGAGCTACGGGTCAGGTTCTGATAGAGACCGAGTACAGCGTCACAGTGGAGATTATCCCCAACTATTCCTACACATGGCGCTTTCACCCAAAAGTGGAGACGAGAGTGGCGGTGGATAAGCGGCTTAACTATTGAGCGCGTCCAATGACCAAAGTAATTAGTTGTTAGTTGCAAGTTGTTAGTTGATAGTTATATGCAGATTTAGTAATTATTTTGCTAACAACCAACAACTTGGACAGCTAACTATTTGACAATAAAGGGTAATCAAGCCCTACTTGACATTATTACCCGACAGGATTATATTGCAGGAACACTAACCCTTTAATCTAATTCCGCGAGATTAGGAAGGGACACAGAATGAAACTCTGCACTGCCCACATATCCAATACAAGCCTCTCTGCCTTCAGGCGGAGGGGCTTTTTTTTAGCGGGGTGACGGGATGAAGGGAAGAAGAAAACGGCGGATACTGAATTCTGCAGAGATAGCCAGGGCTCTTTCACGTATCTCCCACGAGATTCTGGAGCGCAACAAGGGTCCGGATAACCTTGTGATAATCGGGATACCTGAGCCCGGGCCCTTTCTGGCCGGGAGGATATGCGCAAACATCAACGAGGTGGAGGGTGTGGAAGTTCCCATGGGGAGGCTGGACATAACCTTCCACAGGGACGATATCGACGCCAAGCCGCCTCCCATGCCCAAGGGGACGGACCTGCCCTTCGATATCCAGGGCAAGACAGTCATTCTGGTGGATGATGTTCTCTTTACCGGCAGGACGGTGAGGGCGGCTTTAGATGCCCTTGTGGACCACGGAAGGCCCGACAAGGTCCAGCTCGCGGTACTCGTGGACAGGGGCCACAGAGAACTGCCCGTGAGAGCCGACTTTGTGGGAAGAAATATACCCACCGGGCGGTTTGAGCAGATCCATGTACTTCTCACTGAGATGGGAGAGGATGAGGATCAGGTTTTAATCACAGAGGGGGATGTATGATTGGTGGAAGTAAACATCTTCTGGGCCTTGACGGGTATTCGGCCGAGGATATTATAAAGATCCTTGACGTCGCCGAGGAAATGAAGGAGATCTCAACCCGGAAGATCAAGAAGGTCCCTACACTGAGGGGCAAGACCGTCATAAACCTCTTCTTCGAGCCGAGCACAAGGACGAGGATGTCCTTCGAGATAGCGGCAAAGAGGCTTTCGGCCGACACGGTGAATATCT